>NZ_RZQG01000590.1:0-3811 GCF_003998635.1 Mesorhizobium sp. M7D.F.Ca.US.004.03.1.1 | reverse complement strand
GCAGAAGGAAGCCGGCGCCGTCCATCTCGGCGGCTTCCTTCTGCTCACCGTCGAGCGACTGCAATGCGGTCAAAAGGATCAGTGTGGCGAAAGGCAGCCACTGCCAGGCGACGATGATGATGATCGCCAGCATCGGATGCTGCCCGAACCAGTCGATCGGCTGAGCCCCGAAGAAGCGCGCTATATCGGCGAACACTCCATATTGCGGATGCATGATCATGTTCTTCCAGACCAATGCAGCCACCGGCGGCATGACGAAGAACGGCGAAATGACGAGAATGCGGACTATGCCCTGGCCCCACATCGGCTGGTCGATCAGAAGCGCCAGAAGGATGCCGCCGATCACCGTGATCAAAAGCACGCTGATCACCAGGGTTAGCGTGTTGAGGATCGATTGCAGGAAGGCCGGGTTGGAATAAAACAGCGCGTAATTCGAGAAGCCGACGAAGCCGTCGCGGATCGGATTGAGCGGATTGTACTGCTGGAAGGAGAACCAGATGGTGATGACCAGCGGCACAATCATCCAGACGAACAGCAGCACCACGGATGGCGCCATCATGAAACGGGCAAGCGAACGGGTCTGCTGAGTAGCCATGACGGTCACCCTTCACTGGTCAGACTGAATTTTCAAAAGGCGTTAAAGGCGGCCGCCCGAACTGGGAACTCGGGCGGCCGTTGCCGGTCAAGGAGGCGACCGGCATTCGGCACCGGGAGGAGCCTTACTTGATGTATCCGCCTTCGGTCATTGCCGCAGTGGCAGCGTCCTGGGCCTGTTTCAGGGCATCGTCGACGCTCGACTGGCCGGCAAGAGCTGCCGAGAAGAGCTGGCCGACGGTGGTGCCAAGGCCCTGGAACTCAGGGATGGCGACGAACTGGACGCCGACATAGGGCACCGGCTTGACGGTCGGATGCGTCGGATCGGCGGCATTGATGGAGTCCAGCGTCATCTTGGCGAACGGAGCCGCCTTCTGGTACTCGGCATTGGCGTAGAGCGAGGTGCGCGTTCCGGGAGGAGCGTTGGCCCAGCCTTCCTTCGACGCGACCAGTTCCGCATAGTGCTTGCTGGTCGCCCAGGAGACGAACTTCTCGGCGGCATCAGCCTTCTGCGTGCCGGCGGGGATCGCCAGCGACCAAGCCCACAGCCAGTTGCCGCGCTTGCCCAGGCCATTGTCCGGCGCCAAGGCATAGCCGACCTTGTCGGCGACGGTCGAGTTCTTCGGGTCCGAAACGAAGGACGCAGCGACGGTGGCGTCGATCCACATGCCGCATTTGCCCTGCTGGAACAGCGCCAGGTTTTCGTTGAAGCCGTTGGAGGACGCGCCCTCGGGGCCGTCGGCCTTCATCAGGTCGACATAGAACTGCAGCGTGTTCTTCCATTCCGGCTGGTCGAACTGCGGCTTCCAGTTCTCGTCGAACCAGCGGGCGCCGAAGGAGTTCGACATGGCGGTCAGGAAGGCCATGTTCTCGCCCCAGCCGGCCTTGCCGCGCAGGCACACACCGTTCACGCCATTGGCGCGATCGGTCATCTTGTCGGCGGCCTGCTTGATGAAGTCCCAGGTCGGCGCATCGGGCATCTTCAGCCCGGCCTTGTCCATCAGGTCCTTGCGGTACATGACGAACGAGCTTTCGCCGTAGAACGGCGCGGCATAAAGCTTGCCGTCGACCGAAAGGCCGCCGGCGATGGCCGGGATGATGTCTTTGGCGTCATAGTCGTCGCCGAGCTTGTCGAGCGGCAGGAGCCAGCTCTGCTTGGCCCAGATCGGAACTTCATACGTGCCGATGGTCATCACGTCATACTGGCCACCCTTGGTGGCGATATCGGTGGTGACGCGCTCGCGCAGCACGTTCTCTTCAAGCGTAACCCAGTTGAGCTGGATGTCGGGGTTCGCCTTGGTGAAGTCTTCCGTCAGCTTTTGCATGCGGACCATATCGCCATTGTTGACGGTGGCGATGGTGATGGATTCGGCGTGTGCGGCAAACGCAAGAGCGCTGGCCGACAACAGACCCAGGGTGAGCGTGCGAAGTTTCATCAAATTCCTCCCTTGAACCAAGATGAGCATTTGCCTTGGCTTTGGGCAATTACTCACTTGGCATGAATTATGTCAAGTCGGATTCGATGCTGCAGCGCAGCACTCGGTGACGCCTCGGACCGGGAACGTGTGGAAATTGCCAGCGTGAGCCTCGCCCGTCGCCGGGACATCAGGTGACGATAGCGGAAGGGTTTGCGGACTTGGTGCGGTACCGGACGGCTTGCCGTCAGCAGGCGATCTCGGCCAGCAGCCAGTCGCGGAAGGCACGGATCTTCGGCACGGTGCGGCGCGCCTGGGGATAGACCAGCCAGTAGGCGTGGCCGTCGTCGCCGACCAGGTCGAAAGGCTGGATCAGGCGGCCGTCGGCGAGTTCCGCCTTGAACAGCGCCCTGGTCAGGATCGCCACGCCATGGCCAGCGATTGCCGCATTGGCCTCATAAGCCTGCGCGCCCATGCTGCTGCCGGGTCGTCTGGCAAGATCGTGCGAGTGCACGCCGGCCGCCGAAAACCACTCCGTCCACCAGATGTCGCCGGGATCGAGGATCGGCAGCCGCAGGAGATCGGCCGGTTCGTTGACGCCACCGATGCTTGCCGCGAGCTTCGGGCTCAGCATCGGCGTGAAATCGGCATCGAGCAGCTTGTGTGCCTCCAGGCCAGGCCATTTGCCGCCGCCCGAGCGGATGGCGATATCGGTATCCTCGCGGGCAAAGTCTGTCAGGCGGCTCGACGTCTCGAGCCGCACGGCAAGTGCGGGATGAGCGATCTGGAACGATCCCAGCCGGTGCGCCAGCCAGTTCGAGGCAAAGGTCAGCACGGTGGTGACGCACAGCAACCCGTCGGCGCCGGCGCGCGCCGCGGCATAGGCCTGGCCAAGAATGGCAAAGGCTTCGCCGACAGCGGGCGCCAGACGTTGTCCGGCCTCGGTCAACGCGATCTGGCGCGGCCGGCGCAGGAACAGCGGTGAGCCGACGCGCTCTTCCAGCACCTTGATCTGATAGCTGACCGCTGCCTGCGTCATGCCGAGTTCGCCGGCGGCCTTGGTGAAGGAAAGATGCCGCGCCACCGCGTCGAACACCCTGATCGCCTGCAACGGGGGGAGTTGCGAAACCTGTCGCGAGCTGAGGTCAGGCATAAGGCCTCCTTATGGGCCATGATCAATGTTCGATTGGCTAAGGCGGCCGGCAAGACCGACATACAGCATCAACCCATCATTCGGGTTCAGGATAGCGGAGGTTGACGATCATGACCATGGCGCAGCAAAAATGCACTCCCACCCCGGATCATCGTTGGATTTCGTGGCTCACGGACGGATTTGGCTGGTTCGCGATAAAAAGGAGGGCACATCTGGACGTCAGGGATCTGTCGCCGCATCTGCAGCGCGACCTCGGCTTCCTCGATGGCAACGACCCTTTCGGCCGGCACAGATAGCTCGGCTGACTTTATCGCAAATCTGTTGCTAAGCTGCCATGCCCCACAAACAAAGGCGACCCCGTCAGACGCTGGCCAGCAGGGCAGCGGCGGTCCGCTCATCGGTGATGAGGCCATTGATCAGCCGCCGGTTGGCGGCCGCCAGTATGCCCGGCAGCTTTCGTTCGCCCATCGCCAATGCGATGACCAGCGATTTTTCGCGCGACGGCAGCGAAGCCGACGACACCCGGTCGTTGGTAATGCCCTCGATCATGCGGCCTTCGCGGTCGAACACCCAGCCGACGATCTCGGCAATGCCGCCGGCCTTCTGCAGCGCCTTCAATTCGCTCTCCGAAATGAAGCCGTCCTCATAG
>NZ_RZQG01000058.1:0-14563 GCF_003998635.1 Mesorhizobium sp. M7D.F.Ca.US.004.03.1.1 | reverse complement strand
CCTTCGAGCTTGAGCGGGCCGTTGGTGGTCGGCGTCACTTTCAGCGGGCCATTCCTCGCCTCCAGCGCCGGCGTGTCCTTCAGCGGCGGCTCGCCGGTGGCGGCAAAACCTGACTTGTTGTGGCTGCCGTCGCAGAACGGCTTGTTTTCCGAGGCGCCGCAGCGGCACAGCGTGGCGCGATAAAACGTTTCGCCGTCGAGCACGATCTCGGCATGCACGGCCAGCGGGCCGTTTTCACGCAGCCGCACTGTGTTGACCACCGGCGGCTGCTCCTGCGGCCCGCCATCCTTCCTGATGTAGGTGATGGCGCCCGAGGGGCAGCTTTCGGCGATGGCGACGATCTTCTCGACGCTGGCGGCCTCGGGATGGATCCACTGGCCCGGCGCGTTGGGTACGAAGACATGCGGATCGCCGAGCACGCAATTGCGCGAATGGATGCAGCGCTTGCCGGAGAATCCGACGTCGATCTTGTCGCTTTCGACCATGCCGGCCATAGCTGGGCTCCTCTTGCCTGAAGCACGTCGCATCCGAATGGATGTGGCGCGCTCTGGGTATTCGCGCAATTCCGCACGGAAAACCGCTTCACACTTTTCCTGGAATTGCTCTATGGCTCCGGCAGGATAACCGTCAAGCTGGCAAGCCGGTCAGGGGACCAGGTCGATTTCCTCGGTCTCGCCACCGCTGCAGGTATAGCAGCAATCCTCGCATTTTTCCTTGTTGCCGGGACCGACGCCCCAATAGGTGCCCTCGTCGCCATCGACCCAGGCGCCGTAGCAGATCGATTCGCCCTCGTTGCACGAGATCGGCAGCTGTTTGGTCTCGCCATCGTCAAGGAAGTAGTCCTTGTCCTCGCCCGGCCAGACATAGTCGCGGTCCTGGCTGTAGAGCTCGACGCGCATGGCGTTGGGGTGGCTGTTCTTGATGGCGAAGGTGATATCGGCGGCGTGCGCTGACGGCGCAAGCAGTGTGGCAAGCGACAACGCGACCAGCGTGCGGCGCGCGTAGGTGTAAAGCATGGTAACCCCCTGAAATAGCGGCCCACCCGGCCGCGGAGCGACCATCGCACGCTGCATTGAATCGCTAAAGGGATGATTGCAACAATTCCCGGACTGATTTTGGGGATATCGGCGTGCCTCTGCCCTAGGGCACCAGATCGATCGTCTCGGTCGAATGCTCCACGCAGATGAAGCAGCAGGTGTCGCAGGGCTGGTCATTGTCCGGTCCGACGCCGGCGGAGATGCTGTCGTCGCCATCGACCCAGGCACCGTAGCAGATATGTTCGCCCTGATTGCAGGAGAGCGGCACGGATTTCTGCGAGCTGGGGTCGATCAGGAACACCTTGTCGTTGCCCGGCCAGACCGTCTCGCGGTCGCGGCTGAACAGCTCGACCGCGACTGCTTCCGTGCGCAGGTTCTTGACGAAGAAGGCCATCTCGGCGGCCTGCGCCGAGGTGGTGAAGAGCAAGGCCGCAAGTGCAGCCATACGAAAGAGCGTCACCATCGGACCTCGCGAATCATTCCGGCAGAATCGCATGCCTGCCGGGAACTAGGAAGGCGCAGCCGCCGGCGCCGAGATCTCACGCCCCAGTCGCACCGTTTCCCGCACCAGAAGATCGAAATCCTCGCGCCTTGTGCGATGGTTGGTGATCGCCGCGCGCACCCAGTGCTCGCCATGCACCGTGGTGTCCGACAGAGCGGCAATGCCCTGTTCCTGCAGCCGCAGCATGATCTCGGTGTTGAGCACCTTCAGCGCCTCGCCGGCCAAACCGGGCTGATAGCGGAAGCAGACGATGTTGATGGTCGGCACTGCCGCCAGCTCCAGGTCCGGCTCGGTCTCGATCAATCCCGCGAGATAGAAAGCTTGTGCGATGTTCTGGTCGATCAGGCGGCCGAACTTGTCGATGCCGTGCTCCTTCAGCGCCATCCACACCTTGAGCGCGCGAAAGCCGCGCGACGTCTGCAAGCCGTAGTCGTGCAGCCATTCGCCGGAGGCCAGGCCGCGCGGCGTTGATTCCAGATATTCCGGCGTCACGGCGAAGGTCCGGCGATGCGCGATGGCATCCCTGACCAGGGCGCAGCCGACCTCGAACGGCGCATGCAGCCATTTGTGGGGATCGAGCGCAACTGAATCGGCCCATTCGATGCCGGCGACGCGATGGGCATTTTCAGGCGCAATGGCGACCAGCGCGCCGATACAGCCGTCGACATGGAACCAGAGGTCCTCCTCATGGGCCAGCTTGGCGAGCGTCCGCAGGTCGTCGATCGCCCCGGTGTTGACCGTGCCGGCATTGCCGATGATACAGGCCGGCTTGAATCCTGCCGCGCGGTCCTCGGCGATCGCCGCGCGCAAGGCAGCGATATCGATGCGCAGCCCGGCATCGGTCGGAATGCGGCGCAGCGCCTTGTTGCCAAGGCCGAGCGCCTCCATTGCCTTGCGGTGGCAGGAATGGATCTGGTCTGAGCCATAGAAACGCAGTGGCTTCTCGATGGCGGCAACGCCGTGCTCGCGCACGTCGATGCCCGCCTTGGTGTTACGCGCCACCGTCAGCCCGATAAGGTTGGCCATCGAGCCGCCGCTGACCAGCGTGCCGCTGGCAGAAGCCGGAAAGCCCAGCATCTCTTTGCACCAGTTGACCACCTGGCTGTCCATCAGCCCGGCGGCGTGGTTGCCGCCGCCGAGGTTGGAGCCCTGGATTGCCGCCAGGAAATCGCCGAGCGCGCCGGTGAAGTTGCTCGATCCCATATACCAGGACCAGAAGCGCGGATGGATGTTGCCCATCGGATAGGACATCACCGTGCGCGAGACCTCGCCATAGACAGCGGCAAGCGGCGCCGGCGATCGCGGCAGCGGTGCCGCGAAGACCTCTCGCACATCCGCAGGCATCTCCCGCCAGACTGGGCGGTCGCGCAGGTCGCGCAGATAGTCGACCGCATCGTCGATAATCTGGTGCGACAGGGCCTGCACATCGGCCCAGTCCTGGGGATCGAGCGTTTCCTCGGCCATCAGGCCGAGGGGTTCCTGTACGGCGTCCATACCGATCTCCCGTCAAGCCGCCGGAAACTGGCAGCCGGGCGTCGAGCGCGAAAGGGCAGCCTCATCGGCGTCCATCTCGGCCTCGATGCCGTCGAACAGCGGCGTCGACATGTAGCGTTCGCCGGTGTCGGGCAGCATGCACAGGATCACCGCCCCGGCCTGTGCCTGCTCGGCGACTTGCCGCGCCACGGCAAAAGTGGCGCCGCCGGAGATGCCGGTGAAGACGCCTTCCTGGCGCGCCAGCGCCTTGGCCCATTTGATACCCTCGGGCCCTGCAATGGGCATCACCTCGTCGTAGAGGCTGGCGTCGATCGCTTCCTGCAGCACGTTGGGGATGAAATCCGGCGTCCAGCCCTGGATCGGGTGCGGCTCGAAGGCGGGGTGGCTGGCGGCAGGGGCGCCATCGGCACCACGCTGCTGCACCTTGCCGCTGCCGATGAGCTGCGCGTTGGCCGGTTCGGACAGCACGATGCGGGTTTCCGGCCGCTCCCGGCGCAGCACGCGCGCCACGCCGACGACCGTGCCGCCGGTGCCATAGCCGGTGACGAAGCAGTCGAGCCGCGAACCGGCGAAGTCATTGACGATCTCCCGCGCGGTCGTCGCCTCGTGGATGGCGGCGTTGGCGGCCGTCTCGAACTGGCGGGCGAGGAACCAGCCATTCGCCTCGGCCAGCTCCACCGCCTTCTTGTACATGCCGAAGCCTTTTTCAGCGCGCGGCGTCAGCACCACCTTGGCGCCCAGCATGCGCATCAGCTTGCGGCGCTCGACCGAAAAGCTGTCGGCCATGGTGACGACCAGCGGATAGCCCTTCTGCGCGCAGACCATGGCCAGGCCGATGCCGGTGTTGCCGCTGGTCGCCTCGACCACCGTCTGGCCCGGCTTCAGCGCGCCGCTGCGCTCGCCCTCCTCGATGATGTTGAGCGCCAGCCGGTCCTTCACCGAAGCGCCGGGATTGAAGAACTCGGCCTTGACATAGATCGTCGCGTGAGCTGGTCCCAGATTGTTGATACGGACCACCGGCGTGTCGCCGACGGTGTCGAGAATGCTGTCGAAAAGGCGGCCGCGGCCGGCCGTGGTCCTGATTTTCTGCTGATGCAACATCTTGGTCTCCTCGATTGTCATCGTGTCTTGTCATCACGGGCCGGTTACAAACCGGCGGGTTGTGCGGCGAAGTTTCGTGACCTTGCTGCGCTAGGACTGACATGCCGCACTGCGGCAATGGTGGTGTCCGGCGCGTAATCCGCTG
Organism: Mesorhizobium sp. M7D.F.Ca.US.004.03.1.1; assembly: GCF_003998635.1. Taxonomy (NCBI): domain Bacteria; kingdom Pseudomonadati; phylum Pseudomonadota; class Alphaproteobacteria; order Hyphomicrobiales; family Phyllobacteriaceae; genus Mesorhizobium; species Mesorhizobium sp. M7D.F.Ca.US.004.03.1.1. The sequence continues at coordinate 10,284 of NZ_RZQG01000058.1, read as the reverse complement.
CCGCATGCGCCTTGTCGTGTTTGGTGATACAGGAGTGGCCGACAGGCCAGCGTGGGAGCAGGCGTGGAAACCGACGTGGAATCCGCACGATCGAGGCTGGGCGGCGAGATGCCGGCGCTTTCCGTGCGCCTGCTCGGACCGCTGGTAATCTCCCGCAACGATGTGCCGGTTGCGTTGCCCTCGTCACGCAAGCTGCGCGCTCTGTTCGCCTATCTGGCGCTGGCGCCGCATCCGGTCGGCCGCAGCCGCCTGTGCGAGCTGTTGTGGGATGTACCGAACGATCCAAGGGGCGAGCTGCGCTGGTGCCTGAGCAAGCTGCGGGGCACACTCGACGCGCCAGACCGACACCGGGTCGTGACACAGGGCGACACGGTAGCGCTCGATCTGAGCGATTGCCTGGTCGATGCGCTGGAAGTCAGCCAGGCCGTCACGCAAGGGCTCGGCACGCTTGATGTCGAGCGCTTGCGGGTGCTGGCCGGGCTGTTTGCCGGGGATTTGCTCGACGGTCCGGAGGTCGAGCGCAGCCCGCATTTCAACAGCTGGCTGATCGCCCAGCGTCGCCGTTTTCACGCGTGCCATATCGCCGTGCTGGAACAGCTTGTCGCGAGCCTGCCGGCGGATAGCGACGAGGCGATCGTTCATCTCGACACATGGGTGGAACTGGCGCCGTTCGACGAGCGTGCGCATGCAGCCCTTCTGGCCAGTCTGGCCCGGCGCGGCGAGGTCGGCGCGGCCGAGCAGCACCTGGCTTCGGCGGAACGATTGTTTCAGTCGGAGGAACTGGATTTCGCACAGCTTCGCGCGGCCTGGCGGGCAATCCGTAACCAACAGTCGGGTACCCCGCTCCGGCCGCAGCAGGCCTGCCTGTCCACAATATCGCAGTTGGCCGCGGCGCCCTCAGATGCCGGCCCGGTCGAACCCAGCCACGCTTCGCTGGCGGTGATGCCGTTTGTCGAGGAGAGCGGCGGCACGCGCGGCGGATTGGCCGATGGTTTCACCCACGACATCATCACCCGCCTCTCCAAGCTCAGGGATTTCTTCGTCATCGCGCGCGGATCGGTGTTTGCGCTGGCCGAGAAGGACATCGCGCCCGAGGATGCCGGCCGCCGGCTGAATGTCGACTATGTCGCCACCGGCACCGTGCGCAGCCCGCCCGGCCGCCTTATTGTCAGCGTCGAACTGATCGAGGTGCGCACCGCCAGGATCGTCTGGGCCGAGACGTTCGAGCGCAGGCCCGACGACATCTTTTCCGTACTCGACGATATCGGCAACAGCATCGTCTCGTCTATCTCGGCCGAGATCGAAACGGTCGAGCGCAACCGCGCCATGCTGAAAGCCCCCAGTTCGCTCAACGCCTGGGAAGCCTATCATCGCGGCCTCTGGCACATGTACCGCTTCACCCAGGCGGAAAACGAGCAGGCGCGGCATTTCTTTGCCCAGGCCTTGCAGCTCGACCCGACCTTTGCCCGCGCCTATGCCGGCCTGTCTTTCACCCATTGGCAGAACGCCTTCCAGCGCTGGGGCGACCGCGACCGCGAAAGCGCGCTGGCCTTCGAGAGCGCCGGCCACAGCCTGCTGGTCGACGACCACAATCCGGCCGCGCACTGGGCGATGGGGCGGGCGCTGTGGCTGCGCGGCGAGCAGGACAGCTCGCTGATCGAACTGGAACGGGCGGTGGACCTCAGTCCCAATTTCGCGCTTGGCCACTATGCGCTGTCCTTCGTCCATTCGCAGTCGGGCGACCCGCAAGCGGCGATCGGCTCCTCCGACCATTCGCGCCATCTCAGCCCCTTCGACCCGCTGCTGTTCGGCATGCTGGGCGCGCGGGCGATGGCGCATGTCCGGCTCGGCCAGTTCGAGGAGGCGGCCGAATGGGCGCTGAGGGCGGCGGCGCGGCCCAACGCGCACGCCATCATCCTGGCGATCGCAGCACATTGCCTTGCTCTGGCCGGACGGCTCGACGAGGCACGCGGCTTTGCCGCCGTCATCCGCAAGACATTGCCGAGCTATGGCGTCGACGATTTCATCGGCACATTCCGCTTCGAGCCGGACGCCGTAGCGCTGTTCCGGCAAGGGGCAAGGCGGATCGGGCTGCGCTGAAGCCGGGCGATCGCCATCTGGGGGATCGCCTGGGAATTCCGCCTCAATTCCGCCCGGTTAACACTGTCGGAAGGGGTTGCTTAACCGTTCGCGGCTATGTCACGGCCGGGGGGTCTGACAAAGTGAGTATGATGAGCAACAGCCCCGACAAGCGCAATGAATGGCGCGCCATTTTTTACGTGCAAGCCCGCGTTGCCATCCTGTTTGTCCCGGTGGTTGCCAGCCTGCTGATCATAGCGGCACTCGCCGGCAACGAACGCAAATCCGTTCCCAGCACGATCGACCCGACCGTCACAGGCTCCGTGCGATAAACGGCGCGGCAGCCGGCAGCGAACGCCTGTCAAAACGCTTCGAACCGACCGCCGCGATGCTCTGCCAACGGCCACCCATGTCGAGGAGCCCGCCGAGCGGCTCCTCTGTCCGAGTGCGTCTTCGAACAGCGCCGACCTAAAGAATTTTGGTCACCAGTTTGTCCAGCCGGGAGTTCTCCCGGTAAGCCAGCCGCACAATGATGGCGCCCAGGATGCCAGTGATGGCCCCGCCGACAACGTCGGTCAGGTAGTGCGTCCCGATGTAGATTCTCGACCAGCAGACCAGGAATGCCATGACGAGAAGCGCAGTCGTCCGACGCGGGAGACCTTGCATCGCAAAGGCCGCAACAATCGCAATGGTGGCTGTCGCGTGATCGGACGGGAATGACCAGTCGGCGCTGGGCGCAATCAACAGATGCGTCACACCGGCATCGTAGGGCCTCACCCGATGCACGAAGAGAAGAATGAACTGGTTGACCGCAAGACCCAGCAAGAACGCCAGGCCGGCGGATATCGCCGCGTGGCGAACATGATAGCGGTCGGCCTTCGCCCACCATTGCAGGACCACGGCCAGCACCATGAGGGGAACGCCGATTTGTGAGATGCCGACCATTGCATTATCAAGAAAAGGGCTGATACCGGCCGCGGCGTTTATCCAGTGCGTTAAAGCTGCATCCATTTGGCGTCGGTTCCCGCGATTGGTCGTGAGGTGGATTTTTGAAGCCCGTCGATGAACACCGCATCCATCAGATTTTTGAAGTCAGCGTCTGGTTCAAGGGCGCACATGCCCTGATTGAGTGCATCGGTGGGATACTGCTCTATGTCATCACCACCGACACCATTGCCTCCTGGGTCAATGCTCTCACCCAGGAGGAATTGATCGAAGATCCGAACGATTTCATAGCGAGCCATCTGTCGCAGATGGCAAGCCATTTTTCGATCGCCAGCAAGGAGTTCTACGCCTTCTACCTGCTCAGCCACGGCCTGATAAAGCTGGCCTTGGTTGTCGGCCTCCTGAGAGGCAAGCTTTGGTCGTATCCAGCATCGCTCGCGGCATTGGGCTTGTTCATGGTCTATCAAGTCTACCGCTACTCCTACACCCATTCGTTCGGCCTGCTCGTCCTGACCGTCTTCGATGCGGCCGTCATGGTGCTGATCTGGCACGAGTGGAAGATCGTGCGACGGCACAAGCCGGCATGACAGTTGAACCGCCGGCCTCATCCCTGTTCACTGGTCTGGAGCCCTGCCTTCACGCAATTCCCAAGGGAAAGCGCTATGCGCTTTTCCCGGGAAAACCGTCTCACACTTTCCCGGACTTGCTCTAAGAACTCGCGCTTTCCGGCAGCATTCGCTTGAGCACGTCGTCCTTGCGGATGAAATGGTGCCACAGCGCCGCGGCCGCGTGCACTCCGGCGAGGATGAGGATCGAATTGGCGCAGAGGCTGTGCAGTTCCCTGATGAACCGGGCCGTGTCGCGGTCGGGAGAGACCGGAGCCGGGATGGTGAAAAGGCCAAAGAAGCTCAAGGCGTCGCCCCTGTACCACGTCAGCAGGATGCCGAGAACCGGAATGGCCACGAGTAGCCCATAAAGCAGCAGATGCGCGATCTTTGCGGCCCATCGTTCAAGCTCTGACATCTCCATCGGCAGCCCTGGCGTTCCCAGCATCAGCCGCAGGCCGACGCGGATAACGACCAGCGCGAACAGCAGCAGCCCAAACGAAATATGAAGCCACCAGACGAGCGCACGACCGGGGTCGCCGCGCGGAAAAAGCTCCTCCACATAGGTCAGGCCATAAAGGCCGATGACCAGCAGAAACACCGCCCAGTGAATGGCCTTTTGCGCGCTTGTATAGGTGGGGTTCATGCGAGCCTTCCGTTTTGAATGTTTCTAAATTAGCCGCGATCATGTCAAAGCTTTGTCGGGCTCTGGTGATCGTGAGAGGCATTACGATCTACCAGCGCTCAGTGACAGTGTGGATTGCAGCGGGTAGCTACCGGGATCGCGAATATGAAGTGAAAGTCGATCCCCAGCGATGGTACTCGCATGTGGAAAGAAGCCGCCAGATACAGGTCGGGAATGTGTGCCTGTAAAGCGGGGCCGCCTTCCTGTCCAATTGGTACCCTGGATTAACCCGGCTACCACGTTTTGATATGGTGCAACGGCACCGTTGATGCCTTAGTTTTCCTTGTCCGGTACCTTGGATTCTACCGGCTGATCCGGTTCGTGCCGGATCCCAAGCACTAGCATGGGCTGTGATACCCATCGCAACGCTGCTCGTCTGCGTATTCAGGAATCCGTGAACAATCCCATTGGACTGACGCTGGGCGGGCAAGGGAGAATGCGACCTTATGAAAAATCTTCAACCGTCGATCCCACCGACAGAAAAAAAGACCAAATCGGAACTTCAAGCGGCTGTCGAACGCCTCGCACCGTTTCATCACGCCATCGACTTGCCTTACGGCTTGAGCACCTACGTGCCGACCGCTTCTCGTCAAGACCGAGAGCGCACGAGAATGCAAAATCTCATCGATCACGCATGGCCAAGTATCCTTAGTGCCTGTGGAGGGTCATTGGCAGGCAAAAGGGTACTTGACGTGGCATGCAACTGCGGTGGTTTTTCCGTGCACGCGGCAAGGGCAGGTGCCAGTTATGTGCTTGGGATCGACATTGATCCTCACTATATCGAACAGGCAAATCTCGTAAAAGAGGCAGTAGACCTCCACAATTTAGATTTTCAGCAACTTGATTTGATGGAACTTGATCCGTCCAAGCACGGCGCATTCGATCTCGTCCTGTTCTTCGGGATTCTATACCACTTGGAGAACCCTGTTTTAAGCCTCAAACGTATTTCAGCATTGGCAAGCAACGTTCTAGCGGTTGATACCACTCTCATGAAGGTGCCGATCATAAATCGAATCCTGGATCGATGGCCGATGTGGCATATGCGCAGGGTGGCGGGGGTCGATTCCGCAGCAAGCAACATTACGACCTCGCGCTGGCGCCCAGAGGAATTCTGTCAGTTTTCCCCCAATTCCCGCGCCGTCATCAGCTTATTGGAATATTCTGGATTTACCGATATTGAACGTCTCAAACCGACAGTAACCGGGCTTGAGAAACGCTACTATAACGGGCGACGGGCAACGTTCATTGCGATAAAGAATCGCGGAAGCTACCCCGGCATCAGGCTTGCCCATAGGAGCAGGTGAAGGACACCAAAGCCGGCCAGATACAGCGCCACGAAGATGAGCGCGGCGCGAATGATTAGGCGGGTATGCGAGCCTTCCAGTCTGAATGTTTCTAAACTAGCCGCGATCATGTCAAAGCTTTGTCAGGGCTCTGGTGGTCGTGACCTGGCAGACACTGAACTGGTAACCTGTCAGTTTGCTGACAATCGGGCATCGAGCGGCGATTATGCTTGGACAAAGAAAAAGCCCGGGCGAACCGGGCTCTTCTTCGGGTCTCTCGGGCGCAGCTCAATAAAAGCGCGGGATCGGGCCGTTCTGCGGGGTCACGTCGTCGCCAAGGTCGACAAACACCTCGTCGACATAGCACCATGCCCAGCCTTCCGGGGGATCGTAGCCCTCGATGATCGGATGCTTGGTGGCGTGGAAATGCTTGGTGGCGTGGCGGTTGGGCGAGTCGTCGCAGCAGCCGACATGGCCGCAGGTGCGGCACAGCCGCAGATGCACCCATTGCGACCCGCTCTTCAGGCATTCCTCGCAGCCGAGCGCGCTCGGCGTCACCTTCCTGATGTCGCGCGTATGTCTGCATTCATCCATCATGGTCTCCCTGCCGTTTGAGGTGCGTCGGCGTTGCCGCGCGCGAGATATGCATGCAAGGCCGCGACCACCTGGGCGCCTTCGCCGACAGCCGCCGCGACGCGCTTGACCGAGCCGGCGCGGACGTCGCCGATGGCGAACACACCGCTACGGCTCGTCTCCATCTGCGCCGATCCCAGGTCCGATCCGGTACGGACGAAACCCTTGGCGTCCAGCGCCACATCGCAGTTCGCCAGCCAGTCGGTGTTCGGGTCGGCGCCGATGAACAGGAAGAGATGGCGGATCGGGCGCGTCGTTTCCACGCCGCTGGCGCGGTTGCGCCAGCGTACCGTGCCAAGATTGCCCTCGTCGCCTTCCAGAGCCACGATTTCGGTCCCGGTCAGCACCTCGATATTCGGTTGCGCCCTGATGCGCTCGACCAGATAGCGCGACATGCTGGCATCGAGGCTGTCGCCGCGCGCCAGCAGCGCCACTTTGCGCGCATGGCTGGCCAGATAGACAGCCGCCTGCCCGGCTGAATTGCCGGCGCCGACCAGCGCCACTTCTTGGCCCGCGCAAAGCCGGCCTTCGATGGGCGACGCCCAATAATGCACGGAGGTTCCCTCGAACCGCGCCAGATTGGCGATGTCGAGGCGGCGATAGCGCGCGCCGCTGGCGATCACCACGCTGCGCGTCCGCACGGTCTCGCCGTCGCCGACATCGAGCCTGTAGCGGGCGCCGTCGGTGGCAGCATTCAAAAGCTTCGCCTCGTCCGGTATTACCATTTCGACGCCGAACTTCTGCGCCTGGTTGTAGGCGCGCGCCATCAGCGCCATGCCGGAAATGCCGGTGGGGAAACCAAGATAGTTCTCGATGCGCGAGGACGCGCCCGCCTGTCCGCCAAAGGCGCGGCAATCGAGCACGATCGTCGACAGCCCTTCGGAGGCCGCATAGACAGCGGCCGCCAGCCCAGCCGGTCCGGCGCCGACAATGGCGACATCGTACAGTTTGTCGGCATCGATCGGCCGCAGCAGGCCGATGCAGCGGGCGAGGTCCTTTTCGCCGGGGTTCATCAGCAGCCTGCCGTTCGGACACAGCACGATCGGCAGATGGTGAGGATCGACGTCAAAGCGCTCGACCAGGGTTTTCGCACAAGGATCGCTGTCGGAATCGAGCACGCGGTGCGGCTGGCCGCTGCGGGCGAGAAAACCCTGCAGCCGCAACACGTCGGCATTGCCAGCAGGTCCGACGATGATCGGTCCGCTGGTGGCGCTTTCCAGCAGCCCGACACGGCGCAGGATCAGCGCCCGCATGATGCGCTCGCCGAGATTGGCTTCCTGCACCATCAGGTCGCGCAGCCGCTGCGAGGCGATGACGAACGCTTCCACCGGTTCGGCGGCCCGCGCATTGACCAGTGAAGGACGGGCCGAAAGCTGCGCCAGCTCGCCGACAAAACTGCCCGGACCGTGGGTGACGATCGTTTCGCGCCGGCCAAGCCCGCCATCCTGGGTGATGTCCACGCTGCCCGACAGCACGACGATCAGACCGGGCGCCACATCGCCAGCCGTGACGATGTTCTCGCCGGCCGCATAGACGCTGGCCTCGCCGAACCGGCGCATGCGATCGATGTCCGCCTCAGCCAGCGTCGGGAACGCCTGATCGCGACGGGCACCGAAGATCGGGTTGATGGTTTGCGACATGGCTTTGAGCGTAGCGAAGCGGGCGCGGAGTTTGAAGCGGTTTGTGAGGGGACTGGCCGGAAGGGGAGGTTGGCGGCAAAGAAAAAGCCCGGACGAACCGGGCTTTTTCTCTAAGTTTCTGAACCGTCGAATGGTTCGAAACGGGAATTTGGTGCCCAGAAGAGGACTCGAACCTCCACTCCTTGCGGAACACGGACCTGAACCGTGCGCGTCTACCAATTCCGCCATCTGGGCTGGTGCGGGCTCATGTAAGCGGGCAAGCGATGTGTGTCAACGCGCTTTTTTTAAAGCTGTTGCCACTTGCCGGCTCAAGGACCGTCAGCCCTCCAGCACTTCCTTGGAAGCCACGGTCGAATCGGCGTTGAGCTGGTAGATGACCGGCACGCCGGTGCCGAGTTCCAGCTTGACGATCTCCTCGCCCGACTTGCCGTCCAGCGCCATGATCAGCGCGCGCAGCGAGTTGCCGTGGGCGGCGACCAGCACCGTGCCGCCACGCAGCACGTGCGGCTGCAAATCGTGCAGGTAGTAGGGCCAGACGCGAGCGCCGGTGTCCTTCAGGCTCTCGCCGGCGGGCGGCGGCACGTCGTAGGAGCGGCGCCAGACATGCACCTGCTCCTCGCCCCACTTCTTGCGGGCATCGTCCTTGTTGAGGCCGGAGAGATCGCCATAGTCGCGCTCGTTCAGCGCCTGGTCGCGGATGGTCTTCAGGTCGCTCTGGCCGACCGCATCGAGAATGTGCTGGCAAGTTTTTTGCGCCCGGATCAGCGCCGAGGTGAAGGCGATGTCGAATTTCAGGCCGCGTGCCTTGAGCTTCTGGCCGGCGGCCTTGGCCTCGGCGTGGCCCTGCTCGGTCAGGTCGACGTCGCGCCAGCCGGTGAACAGGTTCTTCAAATTCCATTCGCTCTGGCCGTGGCGCACGAGCACGAGGGTTCGCGACATGTTTGCTCCTTCAGGTTTATGGATCAGGCCGCCTCAGCTCAATCCGAGCACGTCCCGCATCGAATACAGTCCCGGCTTCTTGCCACGCGCCCAAAGCGCCGCCTTGACGGCGCCGCGAGCGAAGATGGCGCGGTCCTCGGCGTGGTGCGACAGCGTGATGCGCTCGCCGGTGCCGGCCAGCAGCACGCTATGATCGCCGACCACCGAGCCGCCGCGCAGCGTGGCAAAGCCGATCGAGCCGGTCTTGCGCACGCCGGTGTGGCCGTCGCGGACCCGCACATCATTGCCGGCCAGCTCGATACCGCGCCCGGCGGCGGCGGCCTCGCCAAGCAGAAGTGCCGTGCCGGACGGCGCGTCGACCTTGTGCTTGTGGTGCATTTCGAGGATCTCGATGTCGAAATCGTCGGCGTCGAGCGCGCGCGCCGCCTGTTCGACCAGCACCGCCAGAAGATTGACGCCGAGGCTCATATTGCCCGACTTGACGATCGTCGCGTGGCGCGCCGCTGCCGCGATCCGGGCATTGTCGTCGGCCGTGCAGCCGGTCGTGCCGATGACGTGGACGATGCGCGCCTGCGCCGCATAGCCGGCGAATTCGGCTGATGAGGCCGGGGTGGTGAAATCGAGCACGCCGTCAGCCCTGGCGAAGACCGGCAGCGGATCGTCACCGATCGCCACATCGATGCGGCCGACGCCGGCGAGCTCGCCTGCATCCTTGCCCAGATAGGGCGAACCCGCTCGCTCGACCGCGCCGATGACCCGCGCGCCGGGGATGGTGTGGATGGCGCGGATCAGCGTCTGGCCCATGCGGCCGGCGGCGCCCACCACCACCAGGCCCATATCGGTTGCCGGCCTGTCGGTTGCGGGCGTCTTGCTCATGTCGTGCTCCCGGCGATATTCTGCGTCTCAATGTTCGGAGCCGAAATCTGGATCGGCGCGCTGTCGTCGACAAGCCCCAGGCCCTTGACGCCCTGGATGCGGTGGAACCGGGCATAGACGCTGTGCGGATCGGCCATCAGCGAGCCGTGCGTGCCCTCTTCGACCAGCCGGCCCTGTTCCATGACGATGATGTGGTCGGCATTGACCACCGTCGACAGCCGGTGCGCGATGACGATGGTGGTGCGGCCTTCCATGACCTGGGTCAGCGCCTGCTGGACGCGCGCCTCGGCCTCGTTGTCGAGCGCCGATGTCGCTTCGTCGAGCAACAGGATCGGTGCCTGGCGCACAATGGCCCGCGCGATCGATACGCGTTGGCGCTGGCCGCCCGAAAGCGTCACGCCGTTCTCGCCGACCGGCGTGTCATAGCCCTGCGGCTGCTGGCGGATGAAATCGTCGGCCGCGGCCTGCCTTGCAGCCTGTTCGATCTCGGCGTCGGTGGCGCCCAGCCGGCCGTAGCGGATGTTGTCGCGGATGGTGCCTTCGAACAGATAGGGCTGCTGCGAGACATAGGCGATGGAGCCGCGCAGCGACTGTTTGGT
>NZ_RZQG01000589.1:0-3820 GCF_003998635.1 Mesorhizobium sp. M7D.F.Ca.US.004.03.1.1 | reverse complement strand
CCCGAAAGCGATGTGCCGCCAATGATGGCCGCCGTGATCGCCAGCAGTGCGAAAGTGCCGCCGTCGCCGGGGGCAATGGCGCCCTGGGCGCCGAGATGGATCACGCCGGCAAGCCCAGCCATCGCACCCATCAGCACCAGCGTCAGCACCCTGACCTTGTCTGTTGGAATGCCGGCATAGGCGGCAGCCCGCGGATTGCTGCCCACGGCCTGGACCCGGTAGCCGAAGCGGGTGCGGTGAAGCACGACATGCATTGCCATCGCCAGCACGACAAAGACGATGCCTGTCACCGGCACAATGACAAACGCCTTACCCGACAGCGTGGCCAAGACACTCCCATCCGCGCCCGGCGGCGCGATTGTCTGTCCCTTGCCGACGACCAGTGACAGGCCCTGGATCATCCACCACGTGCCGAGCGTCACCAGCAGAGCTGGCAGGCGCAGCGCGATCACCAGAAGGCCGTTGATCAGGCCGAGCCCGGCGCCGGCCGCGATACCCGCCAGGGCGGCGAGCCAGGGGTTCATTCCGGCAACCACGAGCAGGGCTGTGAAGGTTGCCGTGAGATGGAACACCGCACCGGCCGAGAGGTCGATCTCGCGCATGGTGAGCACGAACACCATGCCGATCGCCAGCAGGCCGGGCAGGGCGGCTTGCTCCAGCAGTGACGACAGATTGGCTGCATCGACGGAGGAAGGCTGGAGCCAGCCGAGCAGCCCGAGCATGGCGGCGAGCCCGACGGCGGCACCGGTCTCAGCCGGTAGCCGAATGCGGCGCCCCGGCCTACGGTTCGCCGATCCGGCCAAAGGCGGTGCGGTATCGGTTCTGGTCATGCAACGCTCTCCAGCTTGATCTGTCGGCCTTCGCCCTCTGCCGCGCCCGCCGCGATCAGCTGCAGCAGCCTCCCGCCATCCATGTCGGGGCCGGCGATCTCGCCCGCGAGCCGGCCCTGGTGGAAGGCAAGGATGCGATCGCTCAAGCCGGTCAGCTCGGACAACTCCCTCGAATGCAGCAGCACGATGCAGCCGCTGGCCGCCATCTGCCGGATCAACGCGTAGATTTCCTGCTTGCTACCGATATCGATGCCGCGCGCCGGCTCATCGAGCAGCACCACTTGCGGGCCGATTTCCAGCCATTTGGCGATGATCACTTTCTGCTGGCCGCCGGCCGACAGCGAGCCCGCCGGCGTCTCCGGAGCGGACCTGATGCGCAGCGCCTCGATCTGCCGCGCGGCGCGCGCGACCGCCATCACGGGTGAATACCAGCGCGACCCCCAGTCGCGTGAGCCGACGACGACGTTCGCCAGGTTGAAGGCGATGGACTTGTCTTGCATCAGCCCGTTGCCGCGCTCGCCTGAAATCATGCAGATGCTGCGCCGCGCCGCTTCCGTGCGGGTCTTCGGTAGTCCGTCCCCGTCCGGGAAGCGCACTCTGCCCACGCGCGCCTTTTGCTGTCCGAACAAGAGGGCAAGCAGGTCCGACACGCCGGAGCCGGCAAGCCCGGCAAGGCCGACGATCTCGCCCGCGCGCGCCGTGAAACTGACCTCGTTCAGCTTGCCGCCGCCAAGCCCCGAAACCGCGAGCTGCGGCCGCAGCGTGCCGGCAAGCGTCGGCATGGCCTTGAGCGGCAGCGGAAACAACGACTGGCGCAACTGGCCGATCATCGCTTCCTCCGATGTCGTCAGCTCCTGCCGCGCCTTTGATAGCACGTCGCGGCCGCTACGGATGACCGTCAGTTGGTCGGCAATGGCCAGCGCATCCTCCAGCCGGTTCGAGGCGTAGAGCATGCTCATGCCCTTGGCCTTCAGCCCTCGCAGCACCGCGAACAGCCGATCTGTCCCGCGCCGGTCGAGCGCCGAATGAGGATCGTCGAGGATGAGCAGTCTCGGGTTTTCCAGAAGCGCGCGGGCGATCGCGATCAGTTGCCGCTCACCTGGCCCGAGATCGCCGAGCGGGGCGCGAACATCGACGGCGAGGCCAAGCTGGCGAAGCAGGTCACGGCTGCGCGCCTCCATTTCGCGCCGCGAGATCAGTCCATTGTGCAGCGGTTCGCGATTGACGAACAGATTGGCGAGCACCGGGCGCTCCGGAAACAGCCCGGGCTGCTGCAGGACGACGCCGATGCCGAGCTTTCGCGCCGCATTGGGGCTGCTGATCGTCGCCTTCTTGCCGTCAAACTCGATGGTGCCGCTATCCGGCCGGACGATGCCTGCCAGCACCTTGATCAGCGTCGATTTGCCGGCGCCGCTTTCGCCGACCACCGCGTGGATCGAGCCGCGCTCGACCGCAAGGTTCATGTCTTCGAGCACGACCGTGCCGCCAAAGCGCCTGGCAACGTTGCGCACCAACAGTATCGGCGAATCGGACATACGGACGGCCCCCCGACCGCGCCGCGATCTTGGAGCGGATTGCGTCCTTAGTCACCCGGATTCCGCATAAAATTGTGTTGATGGCGATCCGGGGCGAAAGCCGGCTTAGATCAGATCGGCCTTCGCCAGCTCCCGCATCAGATGGCTGGCGCCGTAGGTCCAGTGCGGGCAGTCGGGCGACAGCCGCACCCGGTTGACCAGCGCACCGAATTTTTCCGACGAGATGGTGACGATGTCGCCGACTCTGTGGGTGAAGCCCTTGCCTTTCTCGCCGCGATCCTTGGAAGGCACGAACATGGTGCCGAGATAGAGGGCCAGCCCATCCGGATACTGGTGGTGCGAGCCCATGGCGGCGGCAACCAGTTCTTCCGGCGAGCGGCTGATCTCGGCCATCGAGCTTGCGCCCTCCAGCGAAAACCCGTCCTCGCCCTCGACCTTCAGGCGCACGACGGCCCGCTTGACGTCATCGATCGAGAATGTGTCGTCGAACAGGCGGATGAAGGGGCCGAGGGCGGCCGAGGCATTGTTGTCCTTGGCCTTTCCGAGCAGCAGCGCCGAACGCCCTTCGACATCGCGCAGATTGACGTCATTGCCGATAGTGGCGCCGACGATCCTGCCGCTCGAGGCGGCGATCATGGCGATCTCGGGCTCCGGATTGTTCCAGGTCGACACCGGGTGCAGGCCGACATCGGCGCCGAAGCCGACCGAGGCCATCGGCTGGCATTTGGTGAAGATCTCGGCATCGGGGCCGATGCCCACTTCAAGATATTGCGACCAGGCGCCGCGCGCGATGAGCTTGGCCTTGATCTCCATTGCTTCGGGCGAACCGGGCTTCAGCTTCGACAGATCGTGGCCGATCAGTCCGGCAATGTCGGCGCGGATGGCGTCGGCTTTTTCAGCCGAACCGCGCGCCTGTTCCTCGATCACCCGTTCCAGCAGGCTGACGACGAAGGTGACGCCCGAGGCCTTGACCGCCTGCAGGTCGACCGGGGAGAGCAGGTACGGTTTTGCCGGATCGCGCTTGGCCTCAAAACTGTTGGCGGCGATGTCATCGAGCGATCCGATCGGTCTGCCCTTGGCGGATAGCACATGGCCGGCAGGATCCGGCATCTCGCAGATGTCACGCACAGTCGGTGCCGCACGCGACGTGATGTCGAAAACCGTGCCGTCGCGGACCGTGACCACCAGGGGATGGGGCGCGGCCGGTGATCGAGCGCGGCCGAGGAAGACACCATCGTCATCAGGCAGAAAGATCATGTTCGTCACTACTCTCTCGTCATAGGGCAGGATGTTTCAACATTGTGGAGTGCCATGGTCTCTTCTTCAAGTCGGACAGGCCATGTCCCTGCGCCGAAGAACGCCGCCTAGCAACTCTCGATTCGGCGCTACAGTCCATCCCAGCGTAGACGCAAATGCGCGCTTGTCGATCTGCCCTGTTCCAGCGCGGTCAGGCCG
>NZ_RZQG01000588.1:0-3821 GCF_003998635.1 Mesorhizobium sp. M7D.F.Ca.US.004.03.1.1 | reverse complement strand
GCGAAGATAGTCGCCGAAGGAAAAGCCGCCCGGAATGGCGATCAGGTCGACATCGGGGATTTCGGTGTCAGTCTGCCAGACGGTGACCGGCGGTGTTCCGGAAATCTTGGTCAGCGCCGCGATCATATCGCGGTCGCGATTGAGGCCGGGCAGGAGGACGACGGCTGATTTCATGGCAGTTCCCGTTCGAGCATCTGAACCAGATACCGGGGTGAAACGTGGTTGGTCAACCAGACACGGTTGTCGGAGAGAAGAATAATGCCCCATTCCTGGTCATGGCTGCCGAGTCGGCGCGCAGGATAACACTTTCCGGCGTGGGATTGCGCTTGGAAAGTTTCACGCTCGTTCAAATCACGCGGCTTTTCCGGTGAACGCGCGGAAGTCGCTGGAACAAAGCCATCGATCAAGATCTGTAGCTGCGAAACGTCCAATGATGGGCTGGGATTCTCACTATTGATCAAGTCTGGGCTCGCCTTCGAAGTGTCCGAGACGCTCTCTGAAGATTTTTATACAGTATGAATCCGGGATTTTAACGTCTGCAGCAGCATAAGGACGATGGCAAACGACTTGAGACTCCGGTGGACAACGGCAAGATCAAAGAACGCGAGGACATTCGACGCTCCATGTGGGTGTCGGCGACGATCGTGGCGTCGCTCGGCGCGTTCGCATTCATGCTGATGTGGAACGCCAGCCCTTCCACGGGGGAGCTTTTTTCAAAGTGGCTTTCCCTCGATACGAGCCTCGGCGCCTGTGCCGTCTCGTTCACACGCCTGTTTCTCATGACCACGATCATTTCAGTCGGCCTCGGCGTCATTTCTGCAGGGATGATCCTATCGGATGCGATTGATGTCTTTACCTACAAGAGGCGCTTTCGCGCCTACCGCGCGCTTTTTCTGACTGGAGCGGGCCTTACGGCATTCTTGTTGTTGCCGCTTGTTTCGGGGGACGGTGTCTGGAACGCGGGTGGTCGTCACGGCTTGTCTCGGATTGATTTCGCAAACGCCTGTATTGCTAGCCATCACACCACCTTTCATCGGTTGCATTGGCACCTTCTGATGGTCGCGCTTGTGGGTTGGTTCAACATAATGGTGTTGATGGGCCTGCAGCGCGCGATCGCCGACGGGCGCGATCCGAGCCAGCTTTCTGACGATCCTCGGACCCGGGAAATACAGTTGCGAACCCTGGAATGGGCTCAGCGACGCAGGGCAAGCGGGCGAATCGCGGTCAAGGTTGCAATGACTGCCCTGGCGGCGGCGTTGTTTTACGCCGGCGCATGGTCAATGAAGCCGGCCGTCCTCCGCTTCATTCACACGTTCACTTGGGAGCGGCAAAAGGCGAACGTGGTCGAGACTGGCATGCAATGTGTGCTGGAAGTGAAAGTCAGGCGCGACTGGGTAGAGCGGTCTCGCGCCGATTGCTCTTCAGATGCCGCGAGGGCTGCTCCGGCCTTGGCGCCGGGAGAGGGTGCTTGGCGCATCACGAAAATTCCCACCGCAAGGCTCATCTATCGCGCTCCGGGTGGTGGCGAGTATTCGTTTGACGTGGCAGGAGATTATTATGTGAAGATGTCCACATCGGTCGGCACCGAGATCGAGGTGTTGCGAAATCCGGCCAGTCCCGAAGGGATCGACAAGGTTTTCGACGGCGGTGATGTCAAACGAATGTTCTACAAACTGCTCGCGATTATCGCTGGCGCCGTCGCGATCTATTATTTGTGGATTCGCAGGCCGCGCAGTCCACGCCCGATCTAGACGGGATTATCGCCCGCCAGCTGGCGGGCGCTGTCGACGTCACCCCAGCGTCACACTATAATTCTCGATCACCGTGTTCGCCAGCAGCTTGTCGCACATGGCCTTGAGGTCCGCTTCGGCCTTGGCCTTGTCGCTTTCCGCCAGCTCGATGTCGAATACCTTGCCCTGCCGTACCGCGCCGACGCCGCCGAAGCCCAGGCCGGACAATGCGTGTTCTATCGCCTTGCCTTGCGGGTCGAGCACGCCGTTCTTGAGGGTGACGGTAATGCGGGCCTTGATCACGCTGGACATGCTCCTGTTCTGACTATCGGGTTGCAAGCCGCTATCAGTGCGGCTTGCCTTTGATGCCTTCGGTCGAGGCGACAAGCACAGGGCCGGTCGGGCGCGGCGGCTCGTTCTCGTTCATGATGCCGAGGCGGCGGGCAACTTCCTGGTAGGCTTCGACAAGGCCGCCCATGTCGCGGCGGAAACGGTCCTTGTCGAGCTTGTCCTGCGTCGCCACGTCCCACAGGCGGCAGGAGTCCGGCGAAATCTCGTCAGCGACGACGATGCGCATCATGTCGCCCTCGAACAGGCGGCCGCATTCGATCTTGAAGTCGACGAGCTGGATGCCGACGCCCATGAACAGGCCGGAGAGGAAGTCGTTGACACGGATGGCCAACGCCATCACGTCGTCGATCTCCTGCGGGCTTGCCCAGCCGAACGCGGTGATGTGCTCTTCCGACACCATCGGATCGTCGAGCGCATCGGCCTTGTAGTAGAATTCGATGATCGAGCGCGGCAGAACCGTGCCTTCCTCGATGCCGAGACGCTTGGACAGCGAACCGGCCGCGACATTGCGCACCACCACTTCGAGCGGAATGATCTCGACTTCCTTGATCAGCTGCTCGCGCATGTTCAGCCGGCGGATGAAGTGGGTCGGAATGCCCATGCGGTTGAGATGGTTGAAAATGTACTCGGAAATGCGGTTGTTGAGGACGCCCTTGCCGTCGATGACCTCGTGTTTCTTCTTATTGAACGCGGTTGCATCATCCTTGAAGAACTGGATAAGCGTGCCCGGTTCGGGTCCCTCATAGAGGATCTTGGCCTTGCCTTCATAAATGCGGCGGCGATTTTTCATCTGATTTTTCTCTGGGGTTTCGGACAGGCGGTATCAGACCATTTTCTGTCCGTCTGCCTGAAATAGTGCGGCTACGGTGGGGTTCAATGCCGGGTCTATCCCAATCACATCGTTTGCTCAATCGGCAAATCCTTCCAATCAACCGCTTTCGGGACTGAAATGCCGCAGCGCAGCATGCGATGAAGCGTATTGACCGGCCCGCGACCTTTTGGTTTGTGCTTTGGCAACACACATATTCACTGCCAACGAATCGAATTTGACCCGGAGGGACGCCATGAGCAGCATGAAAGACCGCGAAGAGGGCTTCGAGCGCAAATTTGCTTTCGACGAGGAACTTCGGTTCAAGGCCTCGGCGCGCCGCAACAAGGCGCTCGGCCTGTGGGCCGCCGAAAAGCTCGGAAAGTCGGGCGCCGACGCCGACGCCTATGCCAAGGAAGTGGTTGTTTCCGACATCGAGGAAGCCGGCGACCACGACGTGTTCCGCAAGATCCGCAAGGATTTCGATGCGGCCGGCGTCGACCAGTCGGACCATCAGATCCGTCGTACCATGGACGAGTTGATGGCGCAGGCGATCGAGCAGATCAAGAACACCTGATCCGGGCCAAAGCCGGTTCCGCAAAAGTGTCCCACGGTTTTTGCGACAGAGAACCTGCGACAGACAAAGAATGACTGGACCAATCGACCGCCCGGCCTATCCGGGCGGTTTTTCTTTGCCTTTGCCGCGGTTTCCGGCTGAAACTGCTGATGTTAACGAGGAAAGAGTCCATGTCCCTGAAGTCCCGCCTTGCGGCCGATGAAACGCTGTTCACCGCATGGTCCGGTGTGCCGGATGCCTTGACCGTCGAAATCGTCGCCAAGCAGGGTTTCGACGCCGTTACGCTCGACATGCAGCATGGCGGTCATCACGAGGACAGCGTGCTGCGTGGTCTGGTGCCGGTGCTCGCTGCCGG
>NZ_RZQG01000587.1:0-3827 GCF_003998635.1 Mesorhizobium sp. M7D.F.Ca.US.004.03.1.1 | reverse complement strand
ATTGTGCGCCGTGGTGATGGCGTGGAAGTCACCGGTGAAATGGAGGTTCATGTCCTCCATCGGCACGACCTGGGCATAGCCGCCGCCGGCGGCACCGCCCTTGACGCCAAAATTCGGGCCGAGCGACGCCTCGCGGATGCAGACGATCGCCTTCTTGCCGATGCGGTTCAGTCCGTCACCAAGGCCGACCGTGGTCGTGGTCTTGCCTTCGCCGGCCGGCGTCGGGTTGATGGCGGTGACGAGGATCAGCTTGCCGTCCTTGTTGCCCTTCACCGACTTGATGAATTCGGCTGAGATCTTGGCCTTGTCGTGGCCGTAGGGCAGCAGATGTTCGGTCGGGATGCCGATCTTCTGGCCGATCTCCTGGATCTGCTTTTTCTTGGCGCCGCGCGCGATCTCGATGTCGGACTTCACTTCGGCCATGACGGCTTTCCTCTGGATTGGACGGTGGAGGGGACGGGTTTGATCTTACTGGCAAGCAGGTTGGAACCGGGCGCGGGCATGTTCTAACCCTGTCGCGGCCGCGGCGTCAACTTGCATGCAACTATGTTTCCTATGAAGAAAATTCCTCTGCGGACCGGCCGACCTGTCATCGGTTCTTCCTGGCTCCGTTGCCGCGCCGTATAGAAGCCAGACGACGCGTCGCTCCGCCGTCTCAAAACAGCCGCACAATGCACGGAATGCGACAGGCTACGCCGCACGCCGTTGGTGTGCTAATGTGGTTGTAAAGGGGACGAAGTTCAGGGGGAGGGTGCAATGATTATTAGGACAATTCTCGTTATTGCTGCGATCATCTTGGCTCAGCTTCTAGTCGCGTCTGACGAGTCGTCAGCAGCGACAGGGGAGAAAAATTTGGAGCCCAGTCAAGCTTACTCGGAAAACATCGCAGTCATATTCCTGCCCGGTATCTTCGGATCAAAGCTGACGTGCACTGCGGCCGGAAAATATAAGGATGCGTTGATTTGGGGTGACGGTCACTACGGCGGGGACGGTTTGTCTCTGGAAGATTGTCCTACCGCCAAGGCAGAGCTCCTTGGGCGTGCCGAGGTCAATAATATGAGCGGTTTTTGGAAAAGGTTATTCGGCCGCCTAGCAGGAAACTTTTCTGACCTAAATGTGTATTCCAATTTCAAAGATAATCTTAGCTTTTCAACCGATGCAGCAGTGCTCTCATTTCCATACGATTGGCGCCGCTCGAATGCAGCTAGCGCGAGTGACTTCGATGATTATATTTGTAGCGAATTTTCGGAGAAGAAATACAAGAAGTATATTTTCGTCGCCCATAGCATGGGGGGATTAGTCCTCGACGCTTGGATAAAAACGTCGTTTGCCAAGAGCGAGAAGTGCAAGGACGGTAGTCCAATGCCGATCGACATCAAACAAGTTAGTTATTTCATCTTCGGGGGCACCCCGTTCCTCGGTGCTCCGGAGGTTGTAACGTCGATGTTCTCCGGTGATAACAGCATGACTAGAGATCGGTATTTCCGTATGTTGTTCGGCGACACTCTGATAGAGGATGCTATTACATTTGATAGCGTTTATGAGTTGATACCGTTCACAAGTATCATGAAGTCGGACTGCAAGGCGTATCAAGCGAATCAGACAAAAAGAATCATAGAGAAGGTTAGTGTCACCGGTGATCGATCGATCATGAATTTGAGTTTGGTGAACACCTGGCAACAGATGTCTATCCCGCGTCGGTTTCCAGAGAGTTTAAAGGCAAACGAGTACGAATATATTGGAAAGAAGATAGAATCGGCCTCCAATGTCGTTTGCGAACGCCTTTCAGAAGATGTCGGCGAGCCCATCCGGGCTAAGTATCGCTACGTCGTTGGAAAACTTCGCAAAGACAACACGTTCGAAAATACGACGGCAGTTTTAGGTTCGGCCACTCTGAACCAATCGAAAGTCGAATTTCAAACCACGCTTGGTCAGGGTGACGGTACAGTTCCGGAATGGTCAGCGATGAACGGTATCGGCACGTCGGAGATGAATCAGCCTTCGCAAAATACTCACGATCATATCTATGATGATATCTCGATTATGAGTTACTTGCAGAACTCGGTGTCTTCTACTGCGAGTGCTATTGGGCTGATACAGAAGATTGGCTCGGAGAACATAGATAAGGAACAATTTGATAAATATATTGAGGATTCGTCGGAATATGCTGGATTTCTCGACAACGACAGCTATGCCGAATTGGCAAAGTCACTGTCCGATGCTGCACAGCGTTCTGGCATCGATGCGACCGATATCTATCGTTACTCTCGCGGAAATTCGTTGCCTGATGCACAACGCGCGCTGGGCTTCTCTGTTGCGGCATATTCGGTAGGGCTCAACGACAGGTCGAAGGCCTTTTCCTGGATCAACAGTGCAGAATTGAACTTTAAGATGAATAATCCAAGCCGTTCATGGTTTCTGTCACAGAAGGGTCTCGCCGACCCGGCATCCCAGGCGGTCAATGACGACCAACTGCAAGCTCGGCTCAACTCCATCTTAGGAAAATCGCGTCTCTATCTAGGAGACTACGGCGGATTTGACGATCTCGACAACGCCGCCGACGCCGGCTGGGTGAAGGCCGGCGAAAACAAGGCAGCGATCGCCAAACGTGTGGGAGTCGATCTATATCTCGACTCAGCGAGTATACGGACCATGGCTCCGCGTACGTAGCTGATTTACTGGGTCAGTACGTTGCTGATTTCGACCATGTTGGAGCGCACCCTGAGCACATAGAAGCCCATCGTCGTCAGATGCGTCGGCAAGATCCAGCCGTCCTCGCGGCCATTGGCGATGATGAAGGGCTGGATGCGCAGCGCCGAGACGAACTGCGAGTCCATCGTGTCCCACAGGTTCTGCAGATGCTTTTCCTTGATGACGTCCTCGAAGTCGGCCTGGGCGCCCTTCATCAGGCCGTAATAGCCATAGAGCTGGCCATAGGCGAACCAGAAGCGGTCGTCGGCGCGGAAATCGAACCAGCCATTGTTGTGGTTCTCGGCGCGTTCCTTGAGGATGGCCGAGGTCGAGCCGATGTCGGACGAGATGCGGTCGATATATTGTTTCAGATTGTCGGCGCGGGCGTCGAACGTCGCCTGGCAGGTGGCGAGGCGAGCGTTGAAGGAACGCAGCATGCGCACGGCGTCGCGATAGTAGCTTGGCGTCGGCGTCTTGGGGCCGAACGGATTCAGGCCGAAATACCAGGTCTCCTCGTCGAACTGCAGGTTGCCACGGGCATTCTGCAGATCGCTGTCGATCTGCGAGGTGGTGCGCACACGGCCGAGATTGTCGGCAAGTTCCGTCGCGGTGCGCCGCACCGCCTGGTTGATGCCGCGCTGGAACGAAGCCTTGTTGTCCATCCACGGCGTGTTGTCCCAGTCGATGCCGAACAAGCCGAGCTTGTAGAGGATCATCGACGAGATCCAGGCATTCTGGTTGACGTTGAAGTCGGTCAGGTCGGCGGCTACCTGGGCGATGCCGGAATTGCCGCAGGTCTTGGCGGTGTCGGTGCCGGCGCCCGCCGAGACCTGTTCGCCGGCGGAGACATTGCGCTTCTCGAACGTGTAGGTGTCGGGATAGTTCGGGTTGAAATTGTTCCACCACTGGGTGGCGTAGAAGAAGTTGGCATAGAGGCCGATCAGCACCAGCACAGCGACGCCGACCGCCGCCTTGAGGATCCAGCCGCGCTGCGTGTACCAGCGCCCGGCCCACAGGAACGGCCACAGGATCACGCCGATGAGCAGGCCGATGCCGCGGCCGATCCACTGGAAAATCCGGGTGAAGAAGTTCACGATCGGATCAAGCATGGCGATGTCACCCCCTCAAAGCATAAT
>NZ_RZQG01000586.1:0-3840 GCF_003998635.1 Mesorhizobium sp. M7D.F.Ca.US.004.03.1.1 | reverse complement strand
GTCGCAATCTCGCCCATGATCGGCCTTTTTCCCCGGTCGCGGTCGCCGCCGCAGCCGAACACGACGATGACGCGGCCGGTGGTGAACGGCCGCACCGAGGCCAGCACGTTTTCCAGCGCGTCGGGCTTGTGGGCATAATCGACATAGACCGGCGCGCCATTGACGGTGGTGCCGACGAGGTCGAGCCGGCCCGGCGCGCCCTTCAGTTTCTCCAACGCCATCAAAGCCTTGGCGACGGGTGTTCCCGTGGAAATGGCAAGCCCCGCCGAAACCAGCGCGTTCGAAATCTGGAAATCACCGGCCAGCGGCAGGTCGATCTCGTAGAGCACGCCGTCGGCCTCGACCTCGGCGCGCTGGCGGTGGCGCTCGTGCTCGACCCGCTTTAGCCTGAGGAAATCGCCATGGCGGCCGACAGTCAGCACCTTGAGCCCGGCAGCCTGTGCGGCCTGGATTGTCGGCGCCGACCACGGATCGTCGGCGAAGATCACGGCCGGCGCGCCCTTCGGCAGCAGTGTGTCGAACAGGCGCAATTTGGCGCGGTGATAGTCCTCGATGGTCGGGTGATAGTCCATATGGTCGCGGCCGAGATTGGTGAAACCGCCGGCCGCCAGCTTCACGCCGTCGAGGCGGCGCTGATCGAGCCCATGACTGGAAGCTTCCATCGAGGCGTGGGTGACGCCGGCATCGGCCAATTCCCGTAGCAATTGATGCAGAGCGACCGGATCTGGCGTCGTCAGCGAGCCATAATCGTTGCGGCCCGGCGCCACCACGCCGGTGGTGCCGATCGAAGCGGCGGCATAGCCGGCCTGCTCCCAGATCTGTCTGGTGAAGGCGGCGACCGACGTCTTGCCGCTGGTGCCGGTCACCGCGACCATGGTCTGCGGCTGCTTGCCGAAATAGCGGGCCGCACTCAGCGCCAGCGCCAGGCGCGGATCATCGACCGCCAATACCGCAACCGACAGCCCGGCAATGGTGCTGCCCTTGCCCGCCACGATCGCGGCCGCTCCGCGCGCGGCGGCGTCGGCGGCATAAACGGCACCATCGGCCTTGGTTCCGGCGAGCGCAAAAAAGACAACGCCCGGTTTTACCTGGCGGGAATCCGAAGAAATCCCTGTAACCTCCAGATCGACGGAAGCTATTCCCTCGACGGGCAGGATACCGGCTAGATCTCTGAGCTTCATCGAGTCCCGTTCACCGCAACAAAATAGCGCGCTGTTGCCGGCGCGCCCTAAGAATCACTGATAGGAAACCAGCGTTGCACCATTTTCATGGCTGAAATCTGGCTTCACGCCAAGCATGGCAGCCGCACGTCTGATGATGTTTCCCGCCATAACGCCCGCATTCGAGGCCGCGACGTCTGTCATGCCAGGCTTTTCCGGGTGCGGGGCATCGGCAATCGTAAACACAAGGTACTGCGGATCGTCCATCGGGAAGGCGGCGACGAAGGTGTTGAAATTCAACTCCTTCGAGTAGCGGCCGTTGATGACCTTCTCGGCTGTTCCGGTCTTGCCGCCAACCCGGTAGCCGGGGACTCTGGCATTTCTGGCCGAGCCCTTCTCGGCGTTGAGCGTATAGAGGTAGCGCATGCCTTCGACGGTCTTTTCGCTGACCACTTTCTTGGCTGTGGCCATCGCTTCCGCCTGCGTACGTATCAGGAAGGTAGGGTTCATCAGGAAGCCACCATTCATCAGCGCCGCGCAGCCTACAGCCGCTTGCAGCGGTGTCGTCGACACGCCGTGGCCGAAGGCGATCGTGAACGAATTGACCTGTTTCCAGACCTTCGGTTCAGTCGGGCGGGCGACTTCCGGCAGTTCAGTCTGCATCTTGTCCAGAATGCCGAGGCGATGCAGGAATTCGCGATGCCCCTCGATACCGACCATCTCGGCCTCCCTGGCCGACCCGATGTTGGACGAATAGAGGAACACCTCCGGCAACGACAGCACACGGTTCTTGCCGTGGAAATCGTGAATGGCCTGATGGCCGACCCGGATTGGATGCGAAGCATCGAAGCGGCTCGCCATGGTCGCCTTGCCGGAATCGAGCGCCATGGCTGAGGTGAAGCTCTTGAAGGTCGAGCCCATCTCATAGAGACCCGCCGACATGCGGTTCAGCCGGTCCTTGTCCTGTGCATTGTAAGGATTGTTCGGATCAAAATCCGGCACCGAGGCCATCGCCACCACTTCGCCGGTTTTTACGTTAAGCACAACGGCGCCAGCGCCCATGGCGCGATAGCGCTCCAGGCCGGCGGCGATCTCGTCGCGCACCACATGCTGGACGCGCAGATCGATCGAAAGCTTCACCGGCTTGAGATCCTTGGCCACCGCGAGGCCCGATGCCTGCAGGTCGCTCAGGCCCTGCTCGTCGACATACTTCTCCATTCCGGAGATGCCCTGGTTGTCGATGTTGGTAAGCCCGACAATGTAGGACGAGGTCTCGCCGCTCGGATAGAAACGGCGCTTCTCGGTGCGGAAGCCGAAGCCGGGAATGCCGAGCTGCATGATGTCGGACTGTTGCTTGGGCGTCAGCTGCCGCTGCAGCCAGACAAAGCCGGCGCCGCTCTTCAGCTTGTGGTAGGTCTGCTCATAGTCGATGTCCGGAAGCACCGTCGACAGCTTCTCGATCGCCTCATCGGCGTCGACGATCCGGCGCGGTTCGGCAAACAGCGACGCCGTCTTGATGTCCGTCGCCAGCACTTCGCCGTTGCGGTCGACAATGTCGGGCCGCGATGCCGTCACCCGGCTCTGCGGACCGCCAGACATGTCGGGGGTCTGGAAGCCGAGATAGACCAGCCGCCCGGAAATGGTCGAGAAGATGCCGAAGAACACCGCCATCGTCATCACGATGCGCGTCCTGCCCTTGCCGCCGGTCGCCTTGCGGGCGCCATCGACCACGATCGATCCGTCTTCACTCGTCCTGGCGCGACGCTTCAGCAGTTTGCCGATCATTGGGCGATGCCTCCGGTCACCACGGGATCCCTGCCGCCCGGAGGCGCTTGGTCGGAATTGTCGGCCATACCACCCTGGCGTCCGTTCAAGATGTCCTGAATGTCTAGGGCTTTGGCCGGCAGATCACCGATGCCGACGATCTGACGAGCGCTGACCGGTTCCAATGCGAGCTGTGATTTGTAGAGTTCGGTCAGCTTCTGCAGCCGCGACGGCTGGGTGAGCAGGCTCCAGTCCGCCTTGAGCAGGTCGATCGTGTCCTCTTCATAGCGTATCTGCGCATGGATCTTCTGCACCGACGCCAATTGTTCCTCGGCCTCGCGCTTGGCCTTGTAGGTAAGGGCCGCCGCCGCAACCATGACGGCGATCAGGACGATGTCGCTGGTACGAAACACTTAGCTACCTCTCCCCCGGCCGGTCGATACCGGGAAGCTTTGGAAGGCCGAAAATCGAAAAGTCGCCACTGCGGGCCGGCGCCTCGGTGCGGATCGCCGCGCGCAGCCTGGCCGAACGGGCGCGCGGATTGGCCGCCACCTCGGCGTCGCCGGCCGTCACGCCGCCACCCGCCTTGCGGAAGGTCGCGGTGCGCGCATGAGCCTCGGGCAGGTGACGCGAGCCGGTCGCGACGTCGGCTCGGTCGGCGATGAAACGCTTGACGATGCGGTCTTCCAGCGAATGGAACGTCACCACGGCGAGCCGTCCGCCCGGCTTCAGCGCGCGTTCGGCGGCAAACAAGGCCTTGGCCAGTTCGCCAAGCTCATCATTGACGAAGATGCGCAGCGCCTGGAAGACGCGCGTGGCCGGATGGATCTTGTCCTTCGGCGCGCGACCGATATGCGTCTCGATGGCGTCGGCGAGTTCCAGCGTGCGTTCGAACGGGCGCTTTTCGCGGCGAGCC
>NZ_RZQG01000585.1:0-3856 GCF_003998635.1 Mesorhizobium sp. M7D.F.Ca.US.004.03.1.1 | reverse complement strand
CCGCCCATGCCGCCCATGCCGCCGCCGCCCATGCCGCCAGGCATGCCGCCGCCAGCCGACTCCTTCTTCGGAGCCTCCGCGATCATGGCTTCGGTGGTGACCAGCAGGCCGGCGACCGAGGCCGCGTCCTGGAGAGCCGTGCGAACGACCTTGACCGGATCGACGATACCCATGGCGATCATGTCGCCATATTCGCCGGTCTGGGCGTTGTAGCCGAAGGTCGCGCCCTTGTTCTCAAGGATCTTGCCGGCAACGATCGATGCTTCCGCACCGGCGTTGGCCGCGATCTGGCGGGCCGGAGCCTGCAGCGCACGACGCACGATGTTGATGCCGGCGGCCTGGTCGGCATTGACGCCGGTGGCCTTGATGTTGGCCGAAGCGCGCAGCAGCGCGACGCCACCACCAGCAACGATGCCTTCTTCGACGGCCGCGCGGGTCGCGTTGAGGGCGTCATCGACGCGGTCCTTCTTTTCCTTGACTTCGACTTCCGTCGCACCGCCGACGCGGATCACCGCAACGCCGCCGGCGAGCTTCGCCAGACGTTCCTGCAGCTTCTCCTTGTCGTAGTCCGAAGTGGTCTTTTCGATCTGCTGCTTGATCTGGGCAACGCGGCCCTGGATCTCGGCCTTCTTGCCGGCGCCGTCGACGATGGTGGTGTTCTCCTTGGAGATCGACACCTTCTTGGCGCGGCCGAGCATGTTGAGGCCGACGTTCTCGAGCTTGATGCCGAGGTCTTCCGAGATGACCTGGCCACCGGTGAGGATGGCGATGTCTTCCAGCATGGCCTTGCGGCGATCACCGAAGCCCGGCGCCTTGACGGCGGCGATCTTCAGGCCGCCACGCAGCTTGTTGACGACCAGCGTGGCCAGAGCCTCGCCTTCGACGTCTTCCGAGATGATGAGCAGCGGCTTCGAGGTCTGCACGACGGCTTCGAGAACCGGCAGCATGGCCTGGAGGTTGGACAGCTTCTTCTCGTGCAGGAGGATGTAGACGTCCTCGAGCTCGGCAACCATCTTGTCGGCGTTGGTGACGAAGTAGGGCGAGAGGTAGCCGCGGTCGAACTGCATGCCTTCGACGACTTCGAGTTCGGTCTCGGCGGTCTTGGCTTCTTCAACCGTGATGACGCCTTCGTTGCCGACCTTCTGCATCGCTTCCGCGATCATCTTGCCGACCGAAGCATCGCCGTTGCCGGCGATGGTGCCGACCTGGGCAACCTCTTCGGAGGTCTTGATCTTCTTGGCGTTCTTGATCAGGGTCGCAACGACGTCGGTTACCGCGAGGTCGATGCCGCGCTTCAGGTCCATCGGGTTCATGCCGGCGGCAACGGCCTTGTGGCCTTCCTGGACGATCGACTGCGCCAGAACGGTCGCGGTCGTGGTGCCGTCGCCAGCGATGTCGTTGGTCTTCGAAGCAACTTCGCGGACCATCTGCGCGCCCATGTTTTCGAACTTGTCCTCAAGCTCGATTTCCTTGGCGACGGTGACGCCGTCCTTGGTGATGCGCGGGGCGCCGAACGACTTGTCGATGACCACGTTGCGGCCCTTGGGGCCGAGCGTGACCTTCACCGCGTCAGCGAGGATGTTGACACCGCGCAGCATGCGCTCGCGGGCATCGCGGGAGAATTTTACGTCTTTGGCAGCCATTTTTAGCTCCTGGCAGGGGCTTCAATCGAGCCCGGGAATTCAGTTGACGAAAGGGCCTGATATGAGCCGATGATGCCCATGATGTCGGATTCCTTCATGATCAGAAGGTCTTCGCCATTGAGCTTGACTTCCGTGCCCGACCACTTGCTGAACAGGATGCGGTCGCCGGCCTTGACGTCCAGCGGGACCAGCTTGCCAGCTTCGTCACGAGCGCCGAAGCCGACAGCGATGATCTCGCCTTCCTGCGGCTTTTCCTTTGCCGTGTCGGGGATGATGATCCCGCCAGCGGTCTTGGATTCGGATTCGACCCGGCGAACGACCACGCGGTCATGCAGCGGGCGGAACTTCGACTTTGCCATTTTCGGATTTTTCCCTGGTGCGCTGTTGAGGGGTTTTTGTTAGCACTCGCGATGGACGAGTGCTAACGCGATAGTGAGGTAGGCTGTAAGCGGGCACTCGTCAAGACGGACGAGGGCAGGCGAGGAGCTCTGGCCCCCTCCCCGGTGGAACCCAACGCATACGCGGCATCCGCGTTGATGGCTGCGAGCCCCACATTTCCATTGAATTCGGCGTCATGACGCCAACTTGCTCGCGCCGCTTCCAAGTCGTCAGTCGTGCTGCCGTCAGCACGAACATAGGGCTGCGCTTCACTTCCCGTCGAAGCCGCGGCAAGCAGCGTCGCCGTCAGCACGCTCCTTTGCAGATGCTTGCCAAAGGTGGACAGTGAGCGCACCTGCGCCGGGCTGTTGGTGCGAACGTAAGACGTCATTGACAACTCCTTTTTGCAAGTCGAGCCCCTTCTCCACCTTCGGCCGCCGTCGACGCGAAGAAGTCCGCATCGCGTTGAAGACGAGCTGCGAAAAAGAGAAAGATGTGTTTGATGGCTGCGGCCCCAACGGTGCCTTCAGATTTGAGATCACTTCCGCCGCGAGCGGCTGAAGCTCCTCGCAACGTCAAATCGAATCTGCTGCCAAGCCTCCAGGAAAGGAGAGCATTGCTCATCTCGCGCTTGTGCATGCAGTCAACCTTCGATCCGTGTTGCCACATCAAGAGCAAATGCCGTGCCAAAGCTCACTGGGAAGTGAACGCATGGCTCTCCCTGAAAACCTCACAAATCCAGCATGGTCAATTGTGCGGAACCCGACATGCGTCTTCTGCCACTGTCAGCTTTCGGACAGGCATGACGCGTTTCGCGCCGACCACCGGTCGATCGGTTTTGGGGCCGGTCTGTTCGCCTCATAAGAGCGCGTTACATTGCGTAGCGGTTTCCCGAGCGCCGCCACATGACACTGGACCTGCAGGTAGCACCGGCTTCTCATCCAGCCTTACTTTGGCCCCCTCGCGTATCAAATTCCCGCTGGCGAGCCCTGCTTTCATAGATCGCACCATGCCGGATGTCTGCTCTGGCGCCCGACCCGCTGGCACGATCTCGATCCGGCATAAGGGCGCAGCATCTTTGCAGGCCGTTTCATCCCGGCGTCCTGCTTGGCTGACAGACCGCACTTGGCGAGCGGTCTCCATGCTCTCTCCAAGGACCATCCCTGCGGCTGGCTTGTCGACCTATGGGCGGGTCCGGCCGCCCGAAACCCTCGCGCCATCAGCTTTTTTCCCCGCCGCCTGCGGCGGCTTCCTCGCGCCGCTTCGCTCACAAAAAAGCTGCCCGCTCGGGTCCTTCACTGTCGCTGCGGCCCTGTCGGATTCAGGCGGTCCTGACGCGCCCATTACGGTGCGCCATCGCAGGGGATGGTCCCCGGCGAAACCACAAAAGGAGACTTCGAAATGACCGCGATCGGTTACGTCAACAAGCAGGAAAACGGCGCCTACAAGGGCCAGTTCAAGACGCTCAGCGTCCGCGCCGACATCGATATCGTCCCCAACCAGGCCAAGAGCGCCGATAACCATCCCGACTTCCGGGTGCTTACGCAAGGGGTCGAAGTCGGCGCTGGCTGGATCCGCACCGGCGAGACTTCCGGCAAGGATTATGTGAGCCTGTCGATTGCAGCGCCGGAGTTCGGACCGCGCAAGCTCTACGCCAATCTCGGCCGAGCCGCCGGCCAGGACGATCACGACACCTACGCCATCATCTGGAACCCGGCCGACTGACCGGCCGAGCTAAGAGCCCCGCGCCGCAGCCCCGCCGCGCGCCTCATTCCCCGGAGTTCCACCCAAACCCCGTCCGCCCTAAAGGGCGGCGAAAACTCTCCCCTGACTCT
>NZ_RZQG01000584.1:0-3857 GCF_003998635.1 Mesorhizobium sp. M7D.F.Ca.US.004.03.1.1 | reverse complement strand
AGACCAACACCTTGGCGCATCGCGTCGCTCATCTGATCGTCAAAGGGGCCGATCCGCGCCGCATCCTGCTGATGACTTTTTCGCGCCGCGCCGCGGCCGAAATGGCCAGGCGCGTCGAGCGCATCGCCGGCGAAGTACTCGGCCGCGATGCCGCGGTGATCACCGATGCGCTGACCTGGGCCGGCACCTTTCACGGCATCGGCGCGCGGCTGTTGCGCGACTATGCGCTGGAGATCGGCCTCGACCCTGCCTTCACCATCCATGACCGCGAGGATTCCGCCGACCTGATGAATCTGGTCCGCCACGAGCTCGGCTTCTCGAAGACGGAGGCGCGTTTCCCCACCAAGGGCACCTGCCTTGCCATCTATTCGCGTGCCGTCAACGCCCAGGCGCCGCTTAACGAGGTGTTGGGGTCTGCCTTTCCCTGGTGCGCCGGTTGGGCGGAGCAGCTGAAGCAATTGTTCGCCGGTTATGTCGAGGCCAAGCAGGCGCAGAACGTGCTCGATTACGACGATTTGCTGCTCTACTGGGCGCAGATGGCGGCCGAGCCTGAAATAGCGATGCATCTCGGCGGGCGCTTCGACCATGTGCTGGTCGATGAATACCAGGACACCAACCGTTTGCAGGCCTCGATCCTCATGGCGCTGAAACCCGACGGCGCCGGGCTGACGGTGGTGGGAGACGATGCACAGTCGATCTATTCGTTCCGTGCCGCCGAAGTACGCAACATCCTCGACTTTCCAAACCAGTTTGCGCAAGCCGCCGATGTGGTGATGCTGGAGCGCAATTACCGCTCGACCGAAACCATTCTTGCCGCCGCCAATGCCGTGATCGGCGAGGCCTCGGAGCGCTTCACCAAGAACCTGTGGTCGGAGCGCAAATCCAGCGACAGACCGAGGCTGGTGACCGTGCGCGACGAGGTCGAGCAAGCCAATTTCGTCTGCGACACCATCCTCGCCGAGCGCGAGGCCGGCACGGCGTTGAAATCCCAGGCGGTGCTGTTTCGCGCCTCGCATCATAGCGGGCCGCTGGAGATCGAGCTGACACGGCGCAACATTCCCTTCGTCAAGTTCGGCGGCCTGAAGTTCCTCGATGCCGCCCATGTCAAGGATGTTCTGGCGGTGCTGCGCTTTGCCGAAAACCCGCGCGACCGGGTCGCCGGCTTCCGCGTGCTGCAGCTGATGCCGGGCATCGGCCCTTCGGCCGCGGCGCAGATCGTCGAGACGATGACGACGGCGCTCGACGAGGCCATGGGGCTGGCCGGCTGGCGCCCGCCGCAACGCGCGGCGGATGACTGGCCGGGCTTCGTCTCGCTCTATTCCGGCCTGCGGGCCGGCGCCAAATGGCCTGCCGACCTCGAACGGATCAGGCTGTGGTACGAGCCGCATCTGGAGCGCATCCACGAGGATGCAACGACGCGCCGGGCCGACCTGTTGCAGCTCGAGCAGATCGGCTCGGGCTATGCCTCGCGCGAACGGTTCCTCACCGAACTGACGCTCGACCCGCCGGACGCCACCAGCGATCAGGCCGGGCCGCCGCATCGTGACGAGGACTATCTGATCCTGTCGACCATCCATTCGGCCAAGGGCCAGGAATGGAAGAATGTCTTCGTGCTCAACACGGTCGACGGCTGCATCCCGGCCGATCTCGGCGTCGGCACCAGGGAGGACATCGAGGAGGAGCGCCGGCTGCTCTACGTGGCGATGACGCGGGCCAAGGACAATCTCAACCTGGTCATGCCGCAGCGCTTCTTTCCGCACGGCCAAGCGGCGCGCGGCGACCGCCATCTCTATGCCTCGCGCACCCGCTTCATCCCGGCTTCGATCCTGGCTGCGTTCCAGCAGGTATCATGGCCGAGCGCGCAAGCGGCACAGGGCAGGGCGGCCCGGCCAGAGGTGCGCGTCGACATCGGCGCGCGCATGCGCGGCATGTGGAAATAGCCGCGGGGATAGCGCCATGTCGCAACCACCGGTCAGGGTCGCCATCGCGGGTGCGCTAGGCCGCATGGGCCGCCAGATGGCCGACGCTGTGCAGGACGATGCGCGGCTGGCGCTCGCCGCCCGCTTCCACCGGCCGGGCATCGTCGGCGAAGGTCTGGTGAGCCGCGACGAGGCGCTTGCCATGGCCGAAATCGTGATTGATTTCACCACGCCGGCTGCCTCGGCCGACTTGGCCAGGGTTTGCGCTGGGCGCGGCGGGCCAGCCCTGGTCATAGGCTCGACGGGCTTCGATGCGGCGGAATTGGCTGATATTGCCGATGCCGCGAAGACCATCGCGATCGTCCGCTCAGGCAGCTTTTCGCTTGGCCTCAACATGCTGGTCGGGCTGGTCGAGCGGGCGGCGAAAGCGCTCGATCCCGACGACTGGGATGTCGAGATTGTCGAGGCGCATCATCGCCACAAGATCGATGCGCCATCAGGGACGGCGCTGATGCTGGGGCAAGCCGCAGCCGGCGGGCGCGGCATCGAGCTGGAGACGGTCGCAAGGCGTGTACGCGACGGCGTCATCGGCGCGCGTCCGGCCGGCGAAATCGGCTTTGCGGTGATGCGTGGCGGCAGCATCATCGGCGAGCACAGCGTCCGCTTCTGCGCCGAGGGCGAGCTTGTTGCCTTGTCGCATGCGGCCGGCGACCGCATCATGTTCGCCCGCGGCGCCATCCCCGCCGCACTCTGGGTGGCGGGACGCCCGCCCGGCGAATACGACATGCGCGACGTGCTGGGGCTGAACAATTGAAACAGGGGGATGGCTTGTGTGTTCGCGGCATGACCGCCTCGCAGCGGCCGGCTAATACCCACAGCTTACTAATCTGTATGGTTTGATTTTCAGCTTTTCCTTGAAAGCTGGATGAAAGGTTGGTGCCCTTAGTGTTCATGGGCGCCCCATATTTGTCGCGGAAAGCGATGGGAGAGAGAGGGGCGCGGAAACGAACAAAGGGAAGAGGCCATGTCGCTCGCGCGAACTCTGCTTGATTCAGCCGCCACAACCGCACTCGTCGCCACCATGGCCTTGTCGGCGCCGTCCGCGCGCGCCGACGAAAAAGTTTCCATCATGGTCGGCGGCTATGAGAAACAGATCTATCTGCCCGCCAAGCTGACCGAAGCGCTCGGTTACTTCAAGGACGAGGGTCTCGACGTCGAGTTGCTGAATGAACCGGCCGGCGTCGATGCCGAAAACGAGATGCTGGCCGGTGCCGTGCAAGGCGTTGTCGGTTTCTACGACCACTGCATCGATCTGCAGGCAAAGGGCAAATTCGTCGAATCCATCGTCCAGTTCAGCCAGGCGCCAGGCGAGGTCGAGCTTGTTTCAACGAAACACCCCGAGATCAAATCACCTGCCGACTTCAAGGGCATGAGCCTGGGCGTGACCGGTCTGGGCTCATCGACGAATTTTCTTACGGAATATCTCGCCGTCAAGAATGGTCTGAAGCTCGGCGACTTCACCTCGGTTCCGGTTGGCGCAGGCACCACCTTCATCGCCGCCATGCAGCAGGACAAGATCCAGGCAGGCATGACGACCGAGCCGACGATCACCCGACTGCTCAAGACCGGCGAAGCGTCGGTTCTCATCGATATGCGCACAATGGAAGGCACTAAGGCTGCGCTGGGCGGCACTTACCCGGCCGCATCGCTCTATATGCAGACCGACTGGGTCGAAGCGCACAAGGACATCGTGCAGAAGCTGGCCAACGCCTTCGTCAAGACGCAGAAATTCATCAACACGCATAGCGGCGCCGAGATCGCCGACAAGATGCCGCAAGACTATTATGTCGGCGACAAGGAAGGCTACGTGAAGGCCCTCGATGCCGGCAAGGCAATGTTCACCCCCGACGGGATCATGCCCGAAGGCGGCCCGGAGAC
>NZ_RZQG01000583.1:0-3860 GCF_003998635.1 Mesorhizobium sp. M7D.F.Ca.US.004.03.1.1 | reverse complement strand
CTGCCAGGAACAGGTCGCGCACCTTTTCCCGCCGCCCGGCGTCGCGAATGACGATGAAGTTCCAAGGCTGCATGAAGCCGACCGACGGCGCGTGATGAGCCGCAAGCAGCAGCCGCGCCAGCACCTCATCGTCGAGCGCGGTGGGCAGGAAATGGCTGCGCACGTCACGCCGTGTGAACATGGCGCGATAGACCGCATCGCGCGCGTTCTGGTCAAATCCGTCGCCGACAGGAGCAGTCATGTGTTCCGGCATCGCTTGTCCCCTTGCGATTGCAATCAATGTCGTCCGCCTGACCATGCGGATGGCGATGCCTGCCAGGCCGGTCTTCTGGCTCGGGATCAACCCGCGTTCGGTGCCTTCCCGTCATCGACAGTGGCATTTACCGGCGCGGTCCCCCTTACAGCGTTGGGCACGCCACGGAGTTCAACCGTGTTCCCGATTCTCCCGCTTGCGGCGGGCACCAGGCAGTGGCGGTGACCTTACGCCGAAGCGCTGAGGACGCCAATGCTCGCAACGACACGAATGGACGCAGGCGTGATTTTCCCCAGCCATCGGCCGCCCGCGCATGGCCTTTGTCGATCCGGGTCACTAGATTAGGACGATGACCACTCGTCTCTACACCCATCCGATCTTCCTTGAGCACCTCACGCCGCCCGGCCATCCCGAGCGGCCGGACCGCTTGCGCGCCATCGAGCGCGTGCTCGATGACGAGGCGTTTGTCGGGCTCGATCGCGTCCAGGCGCCGGAAGGCGACGAGGCCACCATCCTCTATGCGCATCCCGCCGATTTTATCGCCCGCGTCCGCGCCGCCATTCCCGACGAAGGGATCGCGCGCATCGACGCCGACACCACTGCCAGCCCGAAGAGCTGGCAGGCGGCGATCACCGCGATCGGTGCCGCCAACGCTGCCGTCGACGATGTCTTCACAGGTCGCGCCGACAATGTCTTCGTCGCCGCCCGGCCGCCCGGCCACCATGCCGAAAAGAGCACGGCGATGGGCTTCTGCCTGTTCAACACCGCAGCGATCGCGGCACGTTACGCGCAGAAGAAACACGGTGTAGAGCGCGTTGCCGTCGTCGACTGGGACGTGCATCACGGCAACGGCACGCAGGATATTTTCTGGGAAGATCCAACGGTGCTCTATTGCTCGACGCATCAGATGCCGCTTTATCCCGGCACCGGAGCAAAAAGCGAAACCGGCACCGGCAACATCGTCAATGCGCCGCTGGCGCCGCAGACTGGCAGCGAGGTCTTTCGCGATGCCTTCCTTTCGCGCGTGCTGCCGGCGCTCGATAATTTCGCGCCCGACCTGATCATCATCTCGGCCGGGTTCGACGCACACCATCGCGATCCGCTGGCCGAGATCAACCTGA
Organism: Mesorhizobium sp. M7D.F.Ca.US.004.03.1.1; assembly: GCF_003998635.1. NCBI lineage: Bacteria > Pseudomonadati > Pseudomonadota > Alphaproteobacteria > Hyphomicrobiales > Phyllobacteriaceae > Mesorhizobium > Mesorhizobium sp. M7D.F.Ca.US.004.03.1.1. The sequence continues at coordinate 2,486 of NZ_RZQG01000583.1, read as the reverse complement.
CCGAGGACGATTTCGACTGGGCGACCGGCCAGCTGATGCAGCGTGCGGCGCGCCACAGCGGCAACCGGCTCGTCAGCCTGCTCGAGGGTGGCTACGATCTGCAAGGATTGGCATTTTCGGTCGCCGCCCATGTCGGGCGACTGATGAAAGGATGAATGATGGCTGGTGAGACCAACGAAGACGTCAAGGCGATGAGCTTCGAACAGGCACTCGACGCGCTGGAGAAGATCGTCGATGATCTGGAGCGTGGCGACGTGCCGCTCGACCAGTCGATCAGGATCTATGAGCGCGGCGAGGCGCTGAAGGCGCATTGCGACCGGCTGCTGAAGGCAGCTGAAGACAAGGTCGAGAAGATCAGGCTGTCGCGCGACGGCAAGCCGGTTGGAACGGAGCCGCTTGACGCGGACTGAGGCCGCAGCCGTCTCACCGACTTTTGGACACGATCATGACTGAGGATAGGGTTCGTCCCGATTGAAAGCGCTCCAGGACAAGAGGAGATACGGAAGCGATGTGCAGAAACATCAAGACCCTGTTCAATTTTGACCCGCCCGCAACCAACGACGAAGTCCGCGACGCCGCACTTCAATTTGTCCGCAAATTGAGCGGAACGACGCGGCCCTCGAAGCAGAACCAGCATGCCTTCGACCACGCGGTCGAGGCCATTGCCGCCTCGGCGCGCGAACTGCTCGATTCCTTGGAAACCCATCAGCATCCTCGCAATCGCGAAGAGGTGGCGGCCAAACTGCGGGCAAAGGCGGCGATCCGCTTTGCCTGACGCGGCCAAGCGGGCATTGTCCGCTGACAAGGAGATCATCTCGTGAGCTTCTTCCCCGGAAACGACCCACAGGCCGGCGATGCCTTCGCCAGCGACCAGATCGAATTGATGGTCATTCCCAACGCCAAGGATATTGGTGGTTTCCAGGTGCGCCGCGCTCTGCCGACCGCCAAGAGGCGGCTGGTCGGGCCTTTCATCTTCTTCGATCGCATGGGCCCGGCGATCCTGCGCGCCGGCCAGGCGCTCGATGTCCGTCCGCATCCGCATATAGGCCTGTCGACGGTCACCTATTTGTTCGACGGCAAGATCAGGCATCGCGATTCACTCGGCACCGAAATGGTCATCCAGCCCGGCGACGTGAATTTGATGACCGCCGGCCGCGGCATCGTTCATTCGGAGCGCACCCCCGAAGAATTGCGCGGCGCGCCGATGTCGATCTCCGGCCTGCAGACATGGCTGGCGCTGCCGGACGGCAAGGAAGAAGTGGCCCCGGTTTTCGAGAACACCGCAGCGCTCAGGCTTCCCGAGATCGACGCCGAGGGCGTCAGCGGGCGCATCGTCATTGGTGATTTCCAGGGATTGCGGTCCCCGGTGCGGGCCGACTCCGAGACGCTCTATGCCGACCTGCGCCTGGTGCCCGGCGCCAGTGTGAAAATCCCGGCCGATGCGGAAGAACGAGCCATCTACACGCTGGAAGGCGAGGTCTCGATATCAGGTGACGTCTTTCCGGCGGAACGGCTGCTGGTGTTTCGGCCAGGCGACGAGATCGTCGTGTCGTCGGACACCGGCGCGCATTTCATGCTGTTTGGCGGCGCCTCGCTCGGCTCGCAGCGTTACATCTGGTGGAATTTCGTCTCGTCGTCCAAGGAACGCATCGAACAGGCCAAGCAGGAATGGAAGACGGGCCGCTTCGATATCGTTCCCGGCGATGAGGAAGAGTTTATCCCGCTGCCTGAGAGCTAGGGCATGATCCCGAAAAGTGGGAACCGGTTTTCCCGGACAAACGGTTTCCGTTTATCCAGAGATCATGCCCAACAAACAGACAGGCTCACGACCGCGTCACTGACACGCATTTACTTTCGCCGGCCGGCGGCCTATTTCGCCCATCAACCGAAAGCCTGAGCACCGTGAACGCAACGCCGCATACGCCGCTTCTCGACAAGGTCCGCATCCCGGCCGACCTGCGCACGCTTGCCGAAAGCGAGCTGCCGCAACTCGTATCCGAGCTTCGCACAGAGCTGATCGATGCTGTTTCCCGCACCGGCGGCCACCTTGGCGCCGGCCTCGGCGTGGTCGAGCTGACGGTGGCACTGCACTATGTCTTCAACACCCCCGATGACCGGCTGATCTGGGATGTCGGCCACCAGGCCTATCCGCACAAGATCCTGACCGGCCGCCGCGACCGCATCCGCACACTGCGCCAGGAAGGCGGCCTGTCCGGCTTCACCCGCCGCGCCGAGAGCGAGTACGATCCCTTCGGCGCCGCCCACTCCTCGACATCGATCTCGGCCGGCCTCGGCATGGCCGCTGCTCGTGACCTCTCCGGCGGCCGCAACAATGTCATCGCCGTCATCGGCGACGGCGCCATGTCTGCCGGCATGGCCTATGAGGCGATGAACAATGCCGGCGCGCTCGATGCACGGCTGATCGTCATCCTCAATGACAACGACATGTCGATCGCGCCGCCGACCGGCGCGATGAGCGCCTATCT
>NZ_RZQG01000582.1:0-3864 GCF_003998635.1 Mesorhizobium sp. M7D.F.Ca.US.004.03.1.1 | reverse complement strand
GGCGCGCACGGTCAAGCTTGGCGCCACCCTGGTGATGCGTCAGTCGGCCTGATCGTCAGCGACCCCTCTCGAATTGGCGCCAGGCAGCCACCGCCTCGGCCACCGCTTGCCGGGCAGCGGGAATGTGGCGCCCCATCGAGATGAAGCCATGTATCTGGCCCGACCACTGCCGCAGGATCACAGGCACGTCCGCGGCTTGCAGGCGCGCCGCATAGGCGGCCCCTTCGTCGGCGAGGATGTCGCAGCCGGCCAGCGCCACGAAGGCCGGCGCGACGCCGGCAAGATCAGGCGCCAGCAAGGGCGAGACGCGCCAGTCCATGATGTCGTCGGGCGTTCGCACATAATGGTCGCGGAACCATGCCATGGTGGTTGCGGTGAGCCCGAAGCCTTCGCCGAAACGCCGGTAGCTGTCCGATGTCTGCCGTGCATCGGTGTTGGGGTAGATCAGGATCTGCGCGGCAAGCGGCGGCGTCAGACCATCGCGGGCGAGCAGCGCCAGCACGGTGGCGAGATTGCCGCCGGCGCTGTCGCCGGCAACGCCGATGCGCGCTTTGTCGATGCCGAGAGCGGCGGCGCTCTGCGCCATGAAGCGAAGTGTCGCCAGGCAATCCTCCAGCCCGGCGGGAAATTTGTGTTCCGGCGCCAGGCGATAATCGGGGCAGACAATGACGGCGTTGCCGAGATTGGCCATTGAGCGGCAGATCTCGTCATGCGAATCGAGATTGCCGATGACCCAGCCGCCGCCATGCAGATAGAGCAACGCCGGCGCCCCGCTTTGCGGTGCGCCGGCGCCGCGATGGATGCGGACGGTGATGGGGCCGTTCGGCCCGTCGATCTGCCGTTCCAAAGTCGTTGCGACCGGTTCGTGCTCGCCCTGCAGCGTCGGGAACGAGGCGTTGTAAGCGGCGCGTGCTGCCGCCACGCTACCGTTCTCGAACGGCGCGCCGCCGGCCGCGCGACCGATGTCGAGGACGCGCAGCGCATCCGGATCGAGCGTCATGATCATACCCTCAGGCCAGCAGGTCGCTTGCCTCTTCCTCGGTCAGCAGGGCCGGCTGGACGATATCGCCCGAGACGGCGACCGAGCCCCGTGTTTCACCGGAGCGCAGGATCGCCTCCATGATCTCCAGCACATGCAACGCAAGGCTGCCGGAGGCGCGTGGCGTGTTGCCGGTTTGAAGCGAGCGCACCAGATCGGCGACACCGAGCATGCGGTAGTTGGCGCGGTCGGGCGCCGCATAAGGCCAGTTGCGGGCGCCATAGAGATCGCCCTCGCTGGCAAAATCCTTCCACTCGGTGCCGCGTTCCGACAGCGACACGGTGCCGCCGAACGTGTCGGGGTCGGGCAAGCGCAGCGAGCCCTCCGTGCCGTGCAGCTCGATCGGATGATTGGAGTGGCGAAAGACATCCCACGACGCGACGAAGGTGACGGTCGCACCAGAGCGGAACTCGAGCAACGACAACACGTTGGTCGGCGTGCCGACCTTGAATGTGGTGTTCTTGAATGGCCCTTCGGCTGATATCAGCCGCTCCTCCTGGCCGCGCGTCGCCATCGCCATGACGCGCTCGACCGGGCCTAGCAGATTGACCAGCATGGTCAGGTAGTAAGGCCCCATGTCGAACACCGGGCCACCGCCCGGCTGATAGTAGAATTGCGGGTTGGGGTGCCAATGCTCCATGCCGCGGCCCATCATGAAGGCGGTGCCGGTGACCGGGCGGCCGATGGCGCCCTCGTCCATCAGCCGGCGGGCGCGGCGTCCGGCTGCACCGAGAAAAGTGTCGGGCGCCGAGCCGAGCAGCAGGCCGCGTGACCTCGCCTCGTTGACCAGGCGCTGTCCATCGGCGGCCGAGGTGGCGAGCGGCTTTTCGGTGAAGACGTGCTTGCCGGCCGAAAGTGCGGCCAACGAAATGTCGAAATGCGCCGCCGGAATGGTCAGGTTGAGGACAAGATCGATCTCGGGGTCGGCCAGCAGCGCATCGACGCCGAGCGCCCTTATACCATATTCCTTCGCCCGCACCGCCGCCATGTCGGCCGAAATATCGGCGCAGGCGCGCAACTCGATGCCGCCGAAGAGGGCGGCATTGCGCAGATAGGTCATCGAGATGTTGCCGCATCCGATGACGCCGATCCCGAGTTTCGTCTTTGATTTTCCGTGCATTTTCGATCGTACCTCCCAACGCGGTCATCGTCTGTCGAATCCGTCCAGCCGGTAACGGATCGCTTTCGCAAAGGGCTATACAACATTTTAAATATTGACGCGCGTAAAATTTTTATACAACATGCGAAAATGCTGGCGCGATATCGGGAGGCTGCCAGCCCTAGGAGGAGAAAATGATAGACATGAAAAAACGGCCGACCGCCGCTGCGGATTCCGTGGGTTGTGAGCGCAATGGATATTTCCGTCACGGCCAGGGACCGCGACGGGGTCAGGCATAGATCACCTTGGCCCCGGTCCTATCAAGCTGGCTGCGTATCGGGCCGGACAGGCCATCGTCGGTGATCACAACATCGACGCTCGACAGGGAAAAGGCCTTGGAGGTCCCGCTGACGCCCCATTTGCTCGAATCCGCAAGGAGGACAACGCGCCGGGCCATGCGCACGAGGTTTCGCTTCGTTCGCGCCATGTCTTCGTTCACGTCGACCACATCCAGTGACGAGTCAATCGCATGCGCTCCAACAAAGACCTGATGCGCTACCAAGCCGCCGAGAGCCGTGTCGGCATCGGTGATCAGCGTGCTCACCGTGTCTGGATAGACCCGGCCACCGATCATGTGAACGTCGAGCCCGGGCCGATGCATCAGGTGCTGCACGATATTCATCGCCGTGGCCGCGACCACGACATTGCTGAGCGGAGGTAACAGCATGGCAACCTGCATCAACGTCGAGCCGCCGTCGAAGATGACCGATTGGTTGTCCTCGAACAGTTCTGCCGCTGCCCGGGCGATGCGTTTCTTTGCATCGAGGTTTGTTTGCATTCGCCGGGCGAACGCGGCCGTGGTCGAATCTGTGGTCCGGGTCACCGCGCCTCCACGGGTCTTGGTCAGCAGTCCCTTGCGGTCCAGTATCTCGAGGTCGGAGCGCACCGTGACTTCCGACACGCCAAAATCGTCTGACAGGTCCTTGATGCGAACCTGTCCGCTGCGTTGCACTTCACCCAGGATCGATTGGCGTCTCTGCTCTGACAACATTGCCCTGTCCTTGCCTCCATGCGCCAAGCGATCGCCCTGGCCTCGGTTCACTCTACCAAAAATATGCGAATTCGAAAGCTTTCGAAAGATTGCATTTATCATTTCTTTCGCAAACACTGGGTCTAGGGTTTTTAAATCAATCGATTGGAGAGTTTTGGACTCATGAGCCTCGGAACCAAGGTGCGCCTGGCGCGCCTCTTCTCACACCCATCGGGAAATCTTTTTGGCGGCGCGGTCGACCACTTTGTCGGCTATGGCGACGTGCGCAAAGGAGGTCTTGCCGACCTGCCGGGCGCGCTTGCACGCGTCATGGTGGGCAAACCCGACTACGTCAGCATCCAGCCTGGCACCGCGCGTCATCTATGGCCGCAATACGCGGGCAAGGCTTCCCTGGTGATCCAGGCCGGCTGCTTCACCCCAGACGATCGCATCAGTGAACTGATTGCAACGCCCGAGGATGCGGTGCGCGCTGGCGCCGATGCGTTGGCCGTGGCCATTCCGGTGCGCGGCGCGACCGAGGGCAAATACATACGCTGGCTGACCGATTCGGTGAATGCGGCGGCCCGTTACGGCATGCCGGTGGTGGCGCATATCTACCCTCGCGATTTCACCGACGGGGCAAAAATCGTCTTCACCCCCGACGAGATCGCCTATGCGGCACGCATCGGCTACGAG
>NZ_RZQG01000581.1:0-3864 GCF_003998635.1 Mesorhizobium sp. M7D.F.Ca.US.004.03.1.1 | reverse complement strand
CATCGTGCCGCCGAACTGCCTGTCTGGCTGCACAGATACAATTGGCATCGTCCACATGGCAGCCTAAAGTCAAAAACGCCTATCAGTCGCCTCGCCCTGATCGAGGACAACCTGTTGAAGCTCCACAACTAGGTCGTCCAGCATCACAGTGAACCGCGTACGTAGTATTTTGTCGTAGGCGGCATTCTGGATAGCCGGATACGGGCTCTTCACCCGCTGCACCACCGATTGCGGGATGATGTCGCGAGAAACATTCACGGATTTCGTGAAAAAAGTGTACCCGCCGAAGAGCCCTACTCGCGGGGGCGGTGCAGCACCACCTCGGTGTCACTGCTCGTGTTCATGCGATGGACTAGGCCGGCCAGCTGTTGACGCAGCTCGCGGTAGTTGTAAGTCTCACCCGTGTAGACGAGCACCAAGTCAGGTCGGCCATCCCCCTGGAGCATCCTCGGCTGGCGGCCGCCCTGGATATCGATGATTGCCAGGCGGTGGTGTCCCAGCGCCGCAGGCCCGCCGATCCAAGTCCCCTCGTCGTCCGGACCGTGGTTCGCTATGGTGGCCGTCATATCGGCAAGCTCCCTTCGCGCATCGGGACCTCCGAGGTCTCGATTGAAGTCGATCCATTCACAGATGCCGCACAGGTTATGTCGCCGCATTTGGGCGAAGCAGATATAAGGCCAGTGGGAAACCATCGAGGCAAAGTGACGGATCTAGCCCAGCTACGATCCGCATCCGACATTGTCGGACATCGGACAGCACCGCGATTCGCTGCATAGGAAGCCTGGAGTCGCGATTTCCCCTGGGGGAATCAGCGCATGAAAGGAGAGCTGGGTCGTGTCTGCCGAAATGAGAAATTGCTCCCCCTTATTGCATCACCGAGGAATGTTACCCAGCGCGATAGACGGACATGCCCTATCTCCCCCCGTTGCAGCTGAGGGAGATAGGGGCCAGCTCTTCATTCAACCCTCATGGAGGATGATCAGCCCAGCCATTTCCATGCGCCGGCCTTCACAAGCCGTGCACCATTCAGGTTCTTTTCCTTGAAGCGCGACGATCCTTGTCAGACGTCGCAACACTTGCTGCCGAGAGCACGAGCTCTTCCTCGAGCATGCCTTGATCTGCGCCTCGAACGGCTCGCACATGCTGGGTTTCAACGACTTCGCAGAGGTTGATATTCTGCAGTGACTTCGTCTCGCTGCTGCACGGCATTGACGCTGGGAGCCATGCTCGCGTGGCGCAATTGTGCTGAAGCCGGTGCCCACGGCAACGTTTCTTAACCCGCCCCAGATCCTGGCGTTTGGCTATTTCCGACATTCGTGTCCGGCTTCGGACAAAGGCCGGGTTTGCCGAACGGAGTCGCACCCAATTTCCAGTGCTGCTTGAGCAATAATATCGACCGGCATTACTGCACAACACGAAAGTTGCTGCAAAAACCGAAGTGAACCCAAGGCATCGGGTCAATTGGCATGGCGCTTGCGACTCGGTCGATAGAACGCAGTCAAAATCACGGTTGCAGACCATGCCTACCTCTCAAAGCTCGATAAAGCACGCGAGCAAAATTCCCCGTCTCCGCGGAAGCTCGTCGCCGTTAAACGTGCCTGCTCGGGGGCGGTCTTGCACAAGACCGGTCCGAGGCAACCACGCCAAGGCGCGAGGCTGCCGGAACTGTCGACCGAAGTCGATGCCGCTTCAGTTTAACCGAAAAATGCACCGTACCACTTTGGCCTGGAAGCAAATCAATGACCTATAGAAAGAACGTTCCTCTCGTGACCTTTCGCACGCGTGTTCGCGATGAGTCGATCGGGGGGCCAAATCCTTATCAGTGGGAGAACAAGACCTCCGACGATTATTTCGGGGGCAAGCGCATCATCCTGTTCTCGCTGCCTGGCGCCTTCACCCCGACCTGCTCGACCTTCCAACTGCCCGATTTCGAAAAACTCTATGATCAATTTCTGGAACTGCGAATTGACGCGATCTACTGCGTCTCGGTCAACGATGCTTTCGTCATGAATGCGTGGGGAAAGTCCTTGGGGCTGCAGAAGATCGAGCTGATCCCAGACGGGTCGGGCGAGTTCACGCGCAAAATGGGCATGCTGGTCGCGAAGGACAATCTGGGCTTTGGCATGCGCTCCTGGCGATACGCCGCTCTGATCGACGATGGCGTGGTGGAGCAGTGGTTCGAGGAGGAAGGCTTCTGTGACAACTGCGAGACGGACCCCTATGGCGTTTCATCCCCGCAAAACGTTCTCGACAAATTGAAGGCGGCGGCATGACCCAGAAGTGGAAAGTCTCACACAACCCAAGCACACACTAGAGCCTCCTCGGCAGATCACGGTTCAACATGCATCTCTCAGCAAGCCTGCTTCAACGCCAGAAGCAACGTATGGTCTTATCGCCTCAAGCCATTGAAGCTATTCGCTTGCTGCGATTGACGCATACTGAACTCCATCAGCTCGTGCAGCAGGCACTCGAGAAGAACCCCGTTTTGAAGCCTGACCCGTTTGACGACGATTCGCCGCTGCCAGGGGTGGATCAGCGGAGCAGTCAAAGCAGAAGCGAAATCGGCGAATCGCCCATTGGCGGGCCGTCTGGCGGGCGCGGGCAATGGAAGTCGCAACGCAGTAGCGGCAACGATCGACCTGCCGTCGAGGAGTTTACCGCCCACACCGAAACATTGCACGACCATGTCGCCCGCCAGGTCGCCCTCAACCCGTTCACCCCCCAGGAGCGGCTGATTGCCGGACAGCTCGCCGCTCATCTGGAGGACACTGGCTATCTTCAGGTAAACCTTTTCGATCTGGCCAGGACGTTAAACGTTCGGCAAGCTGATGTGGAACGGGTCATCGGAATCTTGCAGCAATTTGATCCGCCGGGCATTTTTGCGCGAACTCTCAGCGAATGCCTGGAGATTCAGCTGCGCCAGCAAGACCGGTTCGACCCGGCTATGGCAGCTTTGGTCGCCAATCTCGAGATGCTTGCACGGGGGGATTTTCAGGGATTGAAGCAGCGTTGCGGAGTCGACGAGGAGGATCTCCTCGACATGAGGAACGAAATCCGCGCGCTCGATCCCAAGCCTGGAGACCGGTTCCAGTCCGGGACGCCGGAAACCATCGTACCGGACGTCTGGGTAATGCCCAAGTCCGAAGGTGGATGGCGGGTGGAGCTTGATCCGGCCACGCTGCCCAAAGTGTTGATCAACCACACCTATGTCGCCGAAATCTCGCAGCTGACCAAGCAAAATCCGGAAGGCAAAGCGTTTCTCGACAATTGCCAGGAAAAAGGGAACTGGCTGATCAGCAGTCTCAAGCAGCGCGCTAAGACGATCCTTAAGGTTGCGACCGAAATCGTGCGCCAGCAGGATGCCTTTTTTACACACGGCGCCGCCCATCTGCGGCCTCTCTGTCTCAAAAATGTCGCTGACGAGATCGGCATGCACGAGTCGACGGTAAGCCGGGTGACTTCGAACAGGTACATGTTGACTCCGCGCGGGGTGTTCGAGCTGAAGTATTTTTTCGCTGCGCCAATCGCATCCTGCGAGGGCGGCGATGCGCACTCCGCCAAAGCTGTCTGCCATCGGATCAAGGCAATCATAGCCGAAGAATCGCTCGACAAGGTACATTCCGACGAAGACATCGTTGCTCAACTCAAGGAGACCGGCATCGATGTCGCTCGCCGTACCGTCACCAAATATCGCGAGGCGATGAACATCCCTTCCTCCATACGACGGCGCCGCGATAAGCGTTTGTCCGCAGCTGCGATCAAGCGAAGTGACTAACCGACATTCGTGGTCGGCGAGAGGCGACTCTCAACTTCCTCCGGGCCGAAGCAGCTTTCGAAGTCATGGCATTCCCCGCAACTGGGTGC
>NZ_RZQG01000580.1:0-3867 GCF_003998635.1 Mesorhizobium sp. M7D.F.Ca.US.004.03.1.1 | reverse complement strand
GGCTCGCGGCCGATCTCGTGCAGCATCTGGCGCGAGGTACGCACGATCTTGTTGATCGTCTCGATCATGTGCACCGGAATGCGGATGGTGCGCGCCTGATCGGCGATCGAACGGGTGATCGCCTGCCGGATCCACCACGTCGCGTAGGTCGAGAACTTGTAGCCGCGGCGGTATTCGAATTTGTCGACCGCCTTCATCAGGCCGATATTGCCTTCTTGGATCAGGTCGAGGAACTGCAGGCCGCGATTGGTGTATTTCTTGGCGATGGAGATGACGAGGCGCAGATTGGCTTCGACCATTTCCTTCTTGGCGATCGCCGCTTCGCGCTCGCCCTTCTGCACCTGGTTGACGATCTTGCGGAATTCCAGGATCGAGATCGCCGTTTCGGTGGCGAGGTTCTGGATCTCGGCGCGCAGGTCCTTGATCGCGTCCTTCTCGTTCTTGGTGAATTCCTTCCAGCCACGCGAGGTCAGATTGCCGATCGCGCGCGTCCAGTTGGGGTCGAGCTCGGAACCCTGATATTCCTTCAGGAACTCCTCGCGGCGCACGCCGTAGCTTTCGGCGAGCCTGAGCAGCTTGCCTTCGTTCTGCACCAGGCGCTTGTTGATGTCGTAGAGCTGCTCGACGAGCGCCTCGATGCGGGCCGTGTTGAGCGACAGCGACTTCACTGCCTTGATCAGCTGGTCCTTCAACTCCTTCAGCCGGCGATCCTGGCTGGGCGACAGCGTGCCGGCCGCGGCCAGACGGTTCTCGACCTGCTGGTCCTGCAGCTTGCGCAGCTTCTTGTAGGTGTCGGCGATGACGTCGAGCGTCTCCATCACCTGCGGGCGCAGTTCCGCTTCCATCGCCGCCAGCGACAGGCTCGCTTCGTCCTCGTCTTCCTCGTCGTCATCGACCAGCCCGCGCGTATCGGCGCCGACATTGGTGATGTCTTCTTCCTCGTCGCGCGAACGGCGCGGCTTGTCCTCGACCTTGGCTTCCTCGATGCGCTCGACCACCGGCGCCTGCTTGGCCTCGGGGCCGGCATAGGTGGCTTCGAGATCGATGATCTCGCGCAGCAGGATTTTCGATTCGTTGAGCTCGTCGCGCCAGATGATGATGGCCTGGAAGGTCAGCGGGCTTTCGCACAGGCCCGCAATCATCGTCTCGCGGCCGGCCTCGATGCGCTTGGCGATGGCGATTTCGCCCTCGCGCGACAAAAGCTCGACCGAGCCCATCTCGCGCAGGTACATGCGCACCGGATCGTCGGTGCGATCGGTCGGTTCTTTCTTGGTGGTGGTGGCGGCGACTGCGGTGCCGGTCTGCTCAGCCAGCTCGTTGGCGTCTTCCTCGGCATCGGCCGCCGTGTCGGCGGCCTCGGGCTCCTCGCCCTGCTCGTCGTCCTCGACCACGTTGATGCCCATGTCGGACAGCATCGCCATCGTGTCTTCGATCTGCTCGGAGGTCACTTCCTCGGAGGGCAGCACCGAATTCAGCTCGTCCATGGTGACATAGCCGCGCTTCTTGGCGGCCTTGATCATCTTCTTGACAGCATCATCGGAAAGGTCGAGCAGAGGGCCATCGGTGGCGCCTTCGCGTTCGGTTTCGACCTCTTCCTTTTCCTTTGTCGCCATAGTCTTTATCTTCTCCTCGCGGCCGAACATCGAAGCCGCGTAAGCTGTCGGACCAGTCAAATCGGATGCGCTCTTATGAAACGCGCTTCACCGGGCCAGTAACTGCATCAACTCGTTCGTTTGGTGAATGTCGTTGCCCCAAACCGGTTTCCCTTTTGGGCGACATGCATTAAGTCCAGATTAACCCTGATATCTGTGGCAGGCAGGCTGCCTGTCCAGTGACCAGTACCCTCACATCGCTTATTTCCCGTCGACGCGGGTTCGGGTTAACGTTTCGAATCGTCCTGATTCCGCCAATCTGCCAGAAGGTCAAGCGCCTCTCGCATGATTCGCATGAAAAAAGCGAATCAATTACCCGACTTAGCCCGTTACGCGCCATTTCGACGCGCAACGACGCCTTCGCGTCTCACTCGCTTCAAACTAAGCTCGCCCAGCCCTGCCCGAGGACACGCCGAAACCTTCGATCAGCGCTTCCGTCGCCTGTACATCCTGAAATTGCGCCTGAATTTCGATCAGGTGCCGGTAGTTTTCGTCTGTGGGATCGGTGGCGAGCGCCGCTTCCGCCTGTTTCAGTTCCTTATGTAAGGTGCGCGCGCTGCGCTGCAAGTGCAGTGCCTGGCTGAAAGCATCGCGGGCATCTTCAAGGGCAGCGGTCTCCAGCGCCGGCCATTGCCGCATCCGCCGGATCAGGCCGACGGCCCGCTCCCAGATCTCGGCGCAGCCGGCGCGTTCGATCGTCGCGATGACGGCCTGACGGTCATTGGCCATGTCATGCGCCATCGCATCGAGGATCGCCGCATGCAGCCGCCTCAGATCGGAGTTGGCGAGATCGAGAAACTCGATATGAGCGAAATTCTCGTCGATCAGTGCCGGATGGTTGATCAATGCGACGATGATCGTCGCTTCGCGCACCGACATCCCCTCGCCGCCGCGCTTGACCAGCGCGGATTGGCCGAGGCTTTCGGTGATCGCCATGCGGCCGCCGCCAGGCTTGGCGAACTGCCCGCCGGGAGCGGCCGCCTTGCCCTGGCCACGCTCGCCTGGCCGGCCGCCATCTTGACGCCCTTGGCGCGCACTGCGCTGCGAGCCGAAGAAGCTCAGCACGCGCTCGCGCATCTCCTGTTGATAATGGTAGCGCAGGCTTTCGTCGCGGATGCGGCTGGTCAGCTCGCGCAGGGTCTTCTCGAGCTCGGCCCGCCGCTCCGGCGTGTCGAAGACGCCGCCCGCCGTCTCACGCATCCACAACAGATCGACCAGCGGCCGTGCTTCGGCCAGCACGATGCGGAACGCATCCGGCCCTGCGGCCTTGACCAGATCGTCGGGATCCTTGCCTTCCGGCAACAGCGCGAAGCGCGCCGAGCGCCCGGCCTGCACCGACGGCAGCGCCATGTCGGCGGCCCGCCACGCCGCCTTCAGCCCGGCCTTGTCGCCGTCGAAACACAACATCGGCTCCGGCGCCATGCGCCAGAGCAGCTCGAGCTGGTTCTCGGTGAGCGCGGTGCCGAGCGGCGCCACGACATTCTCGAAGCCGGCCTGCGCCAGTGCGATCACGTCCATGTAGCCTTCAACGGCGATGACCGTGCCGCCCTTTGCGAGCGCCTTGCGGGCGCGGGCGAAATTATAGAGCACGTTGCCCTTGTGGAAGAGCTCGGTATCGGGCGAATTCATGTATTTGGCCAGCGCATCGGGCTGCAGCGCGCGGCCGCCAAAGGCGATGATCTTGCCCCTGGAATCCGGGATCGGAAACATGATGCGGTCGCGGAACCAGTCGTAGGAAACCGGGATGTCGTCGCCGTGGCGCACCAGTCCGCAGGCCTCGATATCGGCTTTCGGGACGCCCTTGGCGGCGAGATGCTCCTTGAGCGCATTTCGGCTGTCGGGGGCGAAGCCGAGCCGGAACGATTGCTGCGTCGCCGGCGTCAGCCCGCGATCCCTGAGATAGGCGCGCGCTTTGGCGCCTTCGGGTCCCTGCAGCCGCTCCTGGAAGAAGGCGGTCGCCATCTCCATAACGTCGGTCAGGCTGGCGCGTTCCTTTTCGCGCCGCTCCTCCTGCGCATCGCGAACCGGCATCGGCACGCCGGCCATGTCGGCGATCTTCTCGACCGCTTCGGGAAAGCTCATCCCGTCGAGTTCGGTGAGGAACTTGAAATGATCGCCCGAGACCGAGCAGCCGAAACAATGGTAGCGGCCCTTCTTGTCCTCGCAGTGGAAGGACGGGCTCTTCTCGCCGTGAAACGGGCAGCAGGCCCAATAG
>NZ_RZQG01000057.1:0-14632 GCF_003998635.1 Mesorhizobium sp. M7D.F.Ca.US.004.03.1.1 | reverse complement strand
TTCCGGGACTGCACGGCGTGGCGGTGGACGTTGCCGATGCGGCAGGGGTTGAAAATGCCGCCGCTCGGGCGATCGAAGCGCTTGGCGGTGTCGATATCCTGGTCACCAGTGCGGCGATCACCGGCCCCAACATGACGACCTGGAATTATACGGTCGAGGATTGGCAGAAGGTCATCGACATCAACATCAATGGCGTCTTCTACTGCAACAAGGCGCTCGTGCCGCACATGCTCGAGCGCAACTATGGCCGCATCGTCAACATCGCCTCGATCGCCGGCAAGGAAGGCAATCCCAACGCCTCCGCCTACAGCACCTCGAAGGCCGCGGTGATCGGCCTGACCAAGTCGCTCGGCAAGGAACTGGCCAAGACCAAGGTGACGGTCAATTGCGTCACACCGGCGGCAGTGCGCACCGCGATCTTCAAGCAGATGAGCCAGGAGCACATCGACTTCATGCTGTCCAAGATACCGATGGCGCGCTTTGGCGAGGTCGAAGAGGTGGCGGCGCTGATCTGCTGGATCGCCTCGGAGGAATGTTCGTTCACGACCGCCGCCGTGTTCGACGTTTCCGGCGGCCGCGCCACCTACTGAGGCAGAGCGAATCTCAATTCCGCGTGACGGTGCAACGAACGGGCGCGTACGGGCGTATAGTTGCAGGCTTCGAATCGACAAGTCGCAACAAGGTAGCGGGAAACCATGACACGGGACGCAGCCATCCGGCGGGAGCTTACTTCTTTTGCTTAGAGCCGAGCCTGCCGCACTGTCCGATGACGAGCTTCTGGACCGCTATCAGCGCGCCGCCTTCGATTATTTCCTCGAGAACGTGAACCACGAAAACGGACTGGTTGCCGATACGTCGCGGCCGAATTCGCCGGCCAGCATCGCTGTCGTCGGCTTCGCGCTGTCCTGCTACCCGATCGGCGTCGAGCGCGGCTGGATGTCGCGCGAGGCGGCGGCGAAGCTGACGCTTGCCGCGCTGCGTTTCTTCTCGACCAGCGCGCAAGGCAATGGCGATGATGTCACCGGCCATAAGGGTTTCTACTACCATTTCCTCGACATGCGGACCGGCCTGCGCGTCTGGCGCTGCGAACTGTCGATGGTGGATACCGCGTTGCTGATATCAGGCATGCTGGTGGCGGCATCCTATTTCTCCGGCGAGGATGAGGAGGAAGCGAGAATCCGAGAACTGGCCGAGGCGCTCTACCGGCGCGTCGACTGGCGATGGGCGCAGGGAAGCACGCCCACCTTGCGGCAGGGCTGGAAGCCGAAGAGCGGCTTTCTCCACTATGGCTGGGAAGGCTACAACGAAGCGACGATCCTCTATGTGCTGTCGATGGCCTCGCCCGACAACCCGACCTCGGACAACAGCTACGAGGGCTGGACGGCGACCTACCAGTGGGAAAACATCTACGGCTACGACGTGCTCTATGGCGGTCCGCTGTTCATGCACCAGTTCTCGCATGCATGGATCGATTTTGCCGGCATCCGCGACGCTTTCATGCGCGAGAAGAACTCGGACTATTTCGAAAACAGCCGCCGCTCGACCTACCTGCACCGCGACTATGCACGCCACAACCCTTACGGCTATGGCGGCTACGACGAGAATCTGTGGGGACTTTCGGCGGGCGACGGCCCGGGCGGCTTTCGCGCCAGCGTGGCGCGACAGCGCCGGCGGTTTTCCGGCTATGCCGCACGCGGCGCGCCGTTCGGACCCGATGACGGGACAATCGCGCCATGGTCCTATCCGGCGTCGCTGCCTTTCGCGCCGGACATCTGCCTGGCGGCCTTGCGCCATCTTGGGGATCGCTATCCCGAGGTGATCGATAATTTCCGGCTGCCGAGCGGCTTCAACCCGACATTGGCGAACCGGCGAAAATTCGGCCGGCATGGCTGGGTGTCGGAAGGCCATTACGGGCTGGATCAGGGCATCGTGGTGATGATGATCGAGAACCATCGGTCAGGGCTGATCTGGAAGCTGATGCGGTCCAACCAGCACATCCGGCGCGGCCTGGGCAAAGCGGGTTTCACGGGTGGATGGCTATCGAGGAACGACGGCGATGGCGCGTGACCGTACCAGGGCTACCGCCTTTCCTGTCGACAGCAACGACATCAATCTGATCAAGAGCGCCCATCCGCCGCACTGGAAGAACCCGCAGCCCGACGGTCCTTACAATCTGGTCGTCATCGGTGCCGGGCCGGCCGGGCTGACCGCCGCCCACGAAGCGGCCGGCCTCGGCGCAAAGGTCGCGCTCATCGAACGCAACCTGATCGGTGGGACCTGTATCAATGTTGGCTGCATCCCGTCGAAATCGATCATCCGCACGGCCAGGCTCTATGCAGATATGCGCGATGCCGAGAATCTCGGCGGTGACACGCCGGACCGTCTTCACGTCGATTTTCAGCGGGCAATGAGACGAATGCGGCAGATCCGGCAGCGCATCAGCCGCGCCGATGCCGCCGCGACCATCGCGTCGAAAGGCATCGATGTCTTTTTCGGCGACGCGCGATTTTCCGGACCGGACACGGTCGCGGTGGCGGGCAAGGCGCTGCATTTCAGGAAGGCGCTGATCGCGACAGGCGCACGCCCGAGGCTGCCGACCATCCCGGGGCTTGCCGAAGCCGGCTATCTCAGCAACGAAACCATGTTCGATCTCACAGAGTGCCCGAAGCGGCTTCTGGTCATCGGCGGCGGACCGCTCGGTTGCGAGGCAGCGCAGGCCTTCTGCCTGCTGGGTGCGAAAGTCATCCTGGCGCAGCGAGAACCGATGTTCCTGCCCGGCGAGGAACGCGACGCCGCCCAGATCCTTTCGGACGCGCTAGCGCGCGAAGGGGTCGAGGTTCGCCTCAACACCGAGGTCGTGGCGGTGCGCACAGGAGGCGGCAAGAAGCTCGCCGACCTGGTGCGCGACGACGACATGATGACGATTTCCGTCGACGAGATCATCACCGGCATTGGCCGTTCGCCCAATGTCGACGGTCTCGACCTGCAGAGCGCCGGGGTGGCATATGACGCCGACGGCATCAAGGTGGACGACTATCTCCGCACCACAAATCCGCGCATCTATGCGGCGGGCGATGTCTGCCTCGACTACAAATTCACCCATACCGCGGAGGCAACAGCCCGCATAGTCGTGCGCAATGCCCTGTTTCTCGGACGCAGCAAACTGAGCGAACTGGTCATTCCGTGGTGCACCTACACCGATCCGGAGATCGCCCATGTCGGCCTCTATCCAGCGGAGGCGCGCCAGAACGGCATCCCGGTCAAGACCTATACGGTGCTGATGCACGATGTCGCCCGTGCCGTGATGGACGGCGAGGAAGAGGGTTTTGTCAAAATCCACGTCAAGGAAGGATCCGACCGTATCCTGGGTGCTACGGTCGTTGCCAGCCATGCCGGCGAGATGATCAATGCGGTGTCGCTGGCCATCAAATGCGGTATGGGATTGCACGCGCTGGCCGACGTCATCCATCCCTTCCCGACGCAGGCGCAAGGCATCAAGAAAGCCGGCGACGCTTATCGGCAGACAAGACTCACCGCATTTTGGAAGCATCTGGCGGGCCGCTGGCTGGCGTGGTCCAGGCGGTGACCGCGCCATACCGGCAGGCATTCCAGCATGCCCGTCGCCAGGCCAGTGCGCCAGACATTCAGAGAGGATACGGCGCTTGACGAAAGCGCCATTCAGCTAAACAAGTCGAAGCTGGTTTTATGGCTGCGGGGCCGTTTTGAATGCCGTCTGGAATACAGTCTTTGGTGCAGCTCCGGGCGTACAGCCCGGAGTGCACGCTTCGAACACCATGAGCTCGCACGTGGCCCTGCCGGCACGGAATGCCGAAAGGCGCACGCTTGTCGTGACCTTCGATCCGGCCTTTCCGCCGACCTCCGGCGCGGACCTGAGAAATCATCGCAACGCAGCATTGGCAGCGGAATTCGGTCCGGTCTGCCTGGTGTCGGTGCGGCCGCAAGCCGTGGAAGCAGCCGATCCGTCGATCCGTACCGAGGCCTTGTCGATCGAAGGAGAAGCCCTCTCCGGCTCGATCGGGTGGTGGCGCATAAGGGCGGAGCACCGCATTTCGCGCTCCGCCTTGACGCGGCTGGAGACACTGGTTCGGGACTTCCGCCCCGACACCGTGCTGGTCGAGGGTATCGGCCTGTTCAAGCTGCTGCGACCTTTGCGAGGGCTGACGAAACAGCTCATCCTCGACATGCACAATGTCGAGTCCGACCTGGCGGGACAGTTGCGGCGCGTCGATGCGAAACGACCCGCCGTGGCGGCGATCACCGCCGGCCTTGGCATCCGGCGTCTCGAGCGAAAGGCGCTTGCCCTTGTCGACAGGATCTGGGTCTGCTCGGGTCAGGATCGCGACAGGCTGATGGCGCTTTCCCGGCACAAGGTGCCGGTCGATGTCGTTCCAAACGGAATTCCCCACACCGCGCACAGTCCCGAAACGCTGCCTGCCGAGCCGGGGGCCGGCAACAGCTTTCCGGTGATCCTGTTTATCGGCCATCTCGGCTATCCGCCAAACATCGATGCCGTCGAGAGGTTAGCCGGCTCCATACTGCCGCGCATCCGGCAAGCCTTGCCGGGTGCGAAACTGGTTCTCGCCGGACGCAACCCAAAACCTGCCGTGCGGGCGCTGGCCGGATTGCCTGGTGTGGAGCTCGTCGAAAACCCCAAGAGCGTCGCGCCGCTCCTGTCCAGGGCGCATCTCAGCATCATGCCGCTTGCGGCAGGCGGCGGCACGCGCATCAAGATTCTGGAAGCGATGGCCTGGGGCGTGCCGGTGATCGCGACGCCGCTGGCCGCCGAGGGTCTGGATCTGGTCGAGAACGAGGAGTTGCTGCTGTCGGATACCGATGAAGGGCTTGCCGACATGGCCTTCGGACTTTGCCTGGACGCTGACCGCAGGGCACGGCAGCGCATCAACGCGCATCAAGCGGTATGGGCAAGGTTCGGCCCGCAAGCCATCCGCAAGGCCGTCCGCGGTGGGCTGGGACTGGACGAGGCTGACGCATGATTCCAACGATCCTCCACCAGACATGGAAGAGCGGTATCGTTCCGCATCGATGTGCCCTGCCGCAACTGGGTTGCCGCGATATTAGCGGATAATCGTCAGGCGGCGGTCTCACTGCGCCGCAACTGGCTGACGATCTCGCCGGCCGCGTCGGCGATATGTTTTCTCAACAAGCGCGCGGTCTCGGCGATATCCTTCCGACGATAGGCCTCGAAGAGCTCGCGATGCTCCTGCAGGGCCTTGGCTTGTGCCTTGGCGGGCTCGATCTGCAGACGCAAATAGCGGTCGGCGGAGTTGTAAAGCGCCTGGACGACGGCCATCGAGCGCGGCCGCATCGAGGGTTCGAGCAATGCGGTGTGGAATGCCCAGTTGAGACGGCTGAGGTCCTTGGGATCATCACCTCGGGCGATGGCAGCCTCATAGGCGCGCATCGATTTTTCGATGGCCGCAATGTCCTGATCCGTCACGTGCCCGATCGCCTTTTCGACCAGGAAAGGCTCAAGCAGCAGACGCGCATCGAAAAGGTCGATCGCATCGTCAGCGGACAACTCCGACACGACCGCGCCGCGATGCGTCCTGATGACGACCAGGCCGTCCGCCTCCAGCTGCAGAAGCGCCTCGCGCACCGGGATCCGGCTCACGCCAAGCTCGGCGGCGATGGCTTCCTGGCGGATCTGATGTCCGCCCGGGTAATCGCCGCCGATGATCCTGGCGGCGATGTACTCGGCGACCATTGCCGTCACGGTCTGGCGCTGCAGCAGCGGCTTGTCGGTGGTGGCCATGGGCGTCCCGTGTTCAGTCCTGCTGCCTGAGCTTTTCGATCGCCGCCTCGATGATGGCGGTGACGCGCGCGCGCTCTTCGCCGACCAGGGGCAGACGCGGCGCGCGGGTCCACTCCGGCGCGCCATAGACGAGATGCTCGGCCATCTTGATGTACTGGACCAGCTTGACATGCGTGTCGAGGTGAAAGGACGGCGTCATGATGCGGTAGAGATCGCGCGCGCCGGCGAAATCGCCGGCCGCGCACAGATTGAAGATGCGGACGCATTGCTTCGGCCATGCATTGGTCATGCCGGACACCCAGCCGGTGGCGCCGAGCGCCATGCTCTCGACGATCTGGTCGTCGACGCCGCAGAAGATATCGAAGCGATCGCCGAGCTCGATGATCATGTCGGTGACCCGGCGCACATCGCCGGTCTCTTCCTTCACGGCAACGATGGTCGGGCAGTCCGCCAGCACCTTCAGGATGGCGGGGGTGACGTCAACGCCATAGGCGATCGGGTTGTTGTAGATCATGATCGGCAGGTCGCTGGCGTTGGCGATCGCCTTGTACCACTCAGCCGTCTCGCGCGGGTCGGTCTTGTAGCCAAGGCTCGGAAACACCATCAGACCTTCGGCGCCGAAATCCTGATACTTGCGCGCGGCTGCGGTTGCGTTGGCCGTCGAAATCTCGGCAAGGCCGGACAGAAGCGGGACACGTCTGGCCACCACGTCCTTCGCCGCCCGGATGACCGCTTCCCGCTCCTGCGGCTGCAATGATGCGTTCTCGCCAAGCATCGGCAGGACGATGATGCCCGACACGCCATTGGCGATCAGACGATCAATGCTCGCTTGCGTCGCCTCGATGTCGATCGAACCATCCTGGTTCAGCTTGGTCGTAACGGCCGGGAACACCCCTCGCCAATGCGTCATCGTTCGGTCTTCCTCTTCAAGTCCATATTGTATGATTGGATCCAATCATACAATATGTGAAAGAGCAAGGTCCAAGGCAATTGCCACGCCCCATTCACGGCGCGGTCGGACAACCCGACGGCGCGCGTGGCAAGTCTTCAAACAGTGACTGTCGTAAAGGTCGAAGTGCTCGCGGTTCGGCGCAAGACCGCACGCCTCAATCGTGCAATTCCCGCGATATCGGCGGCCCCACCGAGAAGCCGGAGAATGTGACCTCGAAACCCTCGCGCTGCGGCGAACAGCACATCATGCCGACATCGACCGTCTTGGAGATCGGAAAGTAGGCTAGCCGCACAGGCTTCCAGTGGCCGTCGGAAGCATCGAGGTACTGGACGCGGATTGTCTCAGCATGACGGGTCAGGCGGATGCTGATGCCGTTCGGGTCGGGAGGGATGGCGACCAGCGACCAGTCGGACGTGTCGTTGGTGACGACGACGGAGAAATAGGAGAGACCGTCGGTGTATTCGATACCGGCCTTGATCCAATGCGTTTCGCTGAGCCGGACCATCAGCCCGGCCTGATCATAGAGCACCTCGTAGTCGCCTTTGATGGTGACTTCGGCGGTGAAATCGCCCTCGACCGGCTGGTGCAGGAAGTGACCGTTGTCGCGCCAGAAACCGTAAAAGGTCTCGCGCCAGAAATCGGTCTCCTTGCCTGTGCGCACACGAACGCTGTCGCCGTTGATGGCGTGGTGCGGCGGCGGGTTGAGCCAGGTCAGGTTCTGCACTGTCATCCCTTCGCCGCTCCAATCTTGATGTGCGTGGCGGGTGGCCGACCCGGTCAGCCCGGCATGATCAGCTGATCAGCCCGGCATGGTCGGCCGATGGCCGATCAGCCAGCGAACGTATAGGCGGTCTTCACCGTGGTGTAGAATTCCGCCGCATAGCGGCCCTGCTCGCGCGGGCCATAGCTCGAGCCCTTGCGGCCGCCGAAGGGGACATGGAAATCGACACCCGCCGTCGGCAGGTTGACCATCACCATGCCGGCCTCCGAATTGCGCTTGAAGTGGGTGGCGTGCTTGAGGCTCGAAGTGCAGATGCCCGAGGTCAAGCCGAAGGGCGTGTCGTTGGCGACGGAAAGCGCCTCGTCATAGTCCTTGACGCGAATGACGCTGGCCACAGGTCCGAAAATCTCCTCGCGCGAACTGCGCATGGCGTTGGTGGCCTCAGTCAGCAATGCCGGCTGCAAGTAGAAGCCCGGCGTCTTGCGATCGAGCCGCTCGCCGCCAAAGGCAAGCGTAGCGCCCTCCCTGACGCCGATGGCGATGTAGTCCTCGTCCTGCTTCAGCTGCGTCGCGTCGACGACCGGACCGATCTGGGTCTGCGCGTCGAGCGCGTCGCCGATGACCAGCTTGCCCATACGATCCTTGAGCGCATCGACGAAACGGTCGTGAATGCCCTCCGTCACAATTAGCCTGGACGAGGCGGTGCAGCGCTGGCCGGTCGAGAAGAAGGCGCCATTGAGCGCGCAATCGACGGCGATCGCGAGGTCGGCATCGTCGAGCACGACCAGCGGGTTCTTGCCGCCCATTTCAAGCTGGAACTTGCGCATGTGCTCGATGCTTGCCGCAGCGACACGCTTGCCGGTACCGACCGAGCCGGTGAAGCTGATGGCGTTAACATCGGGACTGTCGAGCATCGCCTGACCGACCACCGAGCCCTTGCCCATGACGAGATTGAGCACGCCCTTCGGCAAGCCGGCGCGATGCAGGATGTCGACGATGGTCCAGGCACTCTCGGGAACAAGTTCGGCCGGCTTGAAGACGACGGTGTTGCCGTGGGTCAGCGCCGGGGCGATCTTCCAGGCCGGAATGGCGATCGGAAAATTCCACGGCGTGATGATGCCGACCACGCCGACCGCCTCGCGCGTCATCTCGACGCCGACGCCCGGTCGCACGCTCGGTACGACCTCTCCGGTCAAACGCAATGTTTCGCCGGCAAAGAAGTCGAATATCTGGGCAGCGCGAATGGTCTCGCCGATGCCTTCGGCCAGTGTCTTGCCTTCCTCACGCGCCAGATTGCGGCCGATCTCGTCTTTTCGCGCCATGATCTCGTCGGCTGTCTTTTTCAGCACCGCGTGACGCGCCAGCGGACCTGAACGGGACCATGCCGGGAACGCCGCCTTGGCCGCCGCGATCGCCTGTTTGGCCTGCTCGGCTCCCGCCGAGGCATAGTCGCCGACGACGTCACCGGTATCCGAGGGGTTGATGTTGCGCGAACCGGCCTCGCCGACCCATTCGCCATCGATGAGGTTCTGTCGAAACAGCGTCATGTTGTGTGTTCCTGCTGGTTGGCCGCGCGGGCATCTGTCTGAACTGGTATTTGCCAGACAATTGCCTTGCGGGAAAGCAAACACTGAGCCAATGGCCCGCGACAAAAATCCCCTGGCTCTGCGCCACGCCGATGACGCGATGGCCGTAGCGCCCTGTCGACTCAATCCGGCTAACATCCGTGACGCGCCATTTGGAGTTGATCGAATTGCGCTGTACATTAGTGTACACGGCCTTGATTTGCCTGAGGCAGCGTGTCATGCGTCGTTTTGATGGCAGCTCTCGAAACGACGATCCAGCGCGCCGGCGCCACCGGCAACATCAAGGCCACTCGCGAAGACTGGCTGAAGCTTGCGCTTGAAACGTTGATCTCGGATGGCGTCGAACGTGTCCGCGTGCTGACGCTTGGCCAGAAGCTCGATGTGTCGCGTTCCAGCTTCTACTGGTATTTCAAGAGCCGGCAGGATCTGCTCGACCAGTTGCTCGACTACTGGCGGCAGACCAACACCAAATTCATCGTCGAACGAGCCAGGCGGCCTTCCGCGACCGTCATCCGCGGGGTGATGAGCATTTTCGAATGCTGGGTGGACGAAAGGCTGTTCGATCCGCAACTGGATTTCGCGATCAGGGCCTGGGCTCGCCGGTCGCCTGCCATCCGGCGCGCGCTCGACGAGGCCGACGAGGAGCGCGTCAACGCCATTCGCGACATGTTCATGCGTCATGGCTATGACGAGGTGGATGCGTTCGTGCGGGCCCGCGTGCTCTATTTCATGCAGATCGGCTATTACTCACTCGAACTCAACGAACCGATGAGCAGCCGCCTGGCTCAAGTTGCCTCGTATCTGCGCAGTTTTACCGGCCAGGAGCCATCACCCCAGGACGTCGAGGATTTCTCGCGCTACGTCGAGAAAACCGTTCCCCGCAGCCGCTAGCCATCCCCTCGCTCGCATCGTTGTCAATCATGACCACAGCGCCACCGCAGTGCGAAGCCGCGCGAAGCACTAGACACTGATGTACAATGCCACTAGGTTCGTCGCCATGACTGGGTGGAGCGCAACAGAATGAAATCCCAATATAGGGCGATCGTCATCGGCGGCGGCGTGGTTGGGGCCTCGGTGCTCTATCACCTGGCGAAGTTCGGCTGGAGCGACGTCGCGCTGATCGAACGCGAGGTGCTGACCGCTGGATCGAGCTGGCATGCGGCCGGCGGCTTCCATGCGCTGAATGCCGATCCCAACATCGCCGCGCTGCAAGCCTATACGATCGACCTGCTCTCCGAGGTCGAGAAGGAATCGGGCCAGAGCATCGGCATGCACATGACCGGCGGCATCTCGGTCGCCTCGGCGCCGGAGCGCTGGGAATGGCTCAAGGCCTCTTACCGCATCTTCCAGACCATGGGCATCGACGATGTCCATCTGGTCGGCGTCGACGAGATCAAGCAGCGCTGCCCGATCCTGAACACCGACGGCATGCTGGGCGGCCTCTATGCCGCGCGCGAGGGCCATATCGACCCCTCGGGCGTCGTGCACGCCTACGCCAAGGCAGCCAGGCTGCGCGGCGCCGAAATCATCGAGCACAACCGCGTGCGGGCACTCAACCGCCGCGCCGACGGCTGCTGGGACGTGGTCACCGAGAAGGGCACGGTGATTGCCGAGCACGTCGTCAATGCCGGCGGGCTGTGGGCCAAGCAGGTCGGCCGGATGGCCGGCATCGACCTGCCGGTATCGCCGATGGAGCACCATTACCTCGTCACCGAGGCGCTGCCCGAAATCCAGGCGCTGGACAAGGAATTGCCGCTGATCGTCGATCTCGAAGGCTTCACCTATATGCGCCAGGAGCAGAAGGGCCTGCTGCTCGGCATCTACGAGATCAACCACAAGCACTGGAACATGGACGGCGCGCCGTGGGACTACGGCATCGAACTGATCCAGGAAGACACCGACCGCATCGCCGACGAGCTGGCGCTCGGCTTCAGCCGTTACCCTTGCCTCGAGAATGCCGGCATCAAGCGCTGGGTGAACGGCGCCTTCACCTTTTCGCCGGACGGCAATCCGCTGGTCGGTCC
Organism: Mesorhizobium sp. M7D.F.Ca.US.004.03.1.1; assembly: GCF_003998635.1. Classification (NCBI taxonomy): domain Bacteria; kingdom Pseudomonadati; phylum Pseudomonadota; class Alphaproteobacteria; order Hyphomicrobiales; family Phyllobacteriaceae; genus Mesorhizobium; species Mesorhizobium sp. M7D.F.Ca.US.004.03.1.1. The sequence goes on along the minus strand of NZ_RZQG01000057.1, from coordinate 3,555 downwards.
GGTGCGCGGCGTGCCCAACTACTGGGTGGCGTGCGGCGTCATGGCCGGCTTCCTGCAAGGCGGCGGCGTCGGCAAGTCGCTGGCCGAATGGATGATCCATGGCGAGCCGGAAGCCGACGTTTACGGCATGGACATCGCCCGCTACGGCGACTTCGCCTCCAACCGCGAATACATCAGGCAAACCACCGGGCAATTCTATTCGCGTCGCTTCGTCATGAGCTATCCGAACGAGCAGCTGCCGGCGGGACGGCCCTTGAAGACGGCCGGCGCACATGACGCCATGGACGCCGCCGGTGCGCGCTGGGGCAATTCCTGGGGCATGGAAGTGCCTCTCTATTTCGCGCCGCAAGGCTTCGTCGAGACACCGACGCTGAAGCGCTCCAACGCCTTCGACATCGTCGCGAAGGAGTGCCGCAAGGTGCGCGAAGGCGTCGGCCTGCTCGATATATCAGCCTTCTCGCGCTACGAGATCACCGGGCCGCAGGCCGAGGCCTGGCTCGATCGGCTGCTTGCCTGCGCGCTGCCCAAGCCAGGACGCGCCAAACTCGCGCCAATGCTGGGCGAAAACGGCAAGCTCAAGGGCGACCTCACCGTCTTCAACTGGGGCGATGGCTCCTGGTGGATCATGGGTTCCTACTATCTGCGCCAGTGGCACATGCGCTGGTTCGAACAGCATATGAGCGACGGCGTCACCGTCCGCGACATCTCGGACACGGTCGTCGGCTTCTCGCTCGCCGGCCACAATGCGCGGCGGCTGCTCGAGCGGCTGACACACCAGGACGTTTCGCACGGGGCTTTCGGTTTCCTCGCCTGCAGGACGCTGGATGTCGGGCTGGTGCGGGCCAAGGTCGGGCGGCTGTCGGTCATCGGCGAGCTTGGCTACGAGATCCATTGCCAGGCCAATGAGCATGCGGGCCTGCGCCGCGCGCTGCTGGCGGCAGGCAAGGATCTGGGCGTGACCGAATACGGCTTCGGCGCGGTCAATTCGCTGCGGATCGAAAAGAGTTTTGGAATCTGGTCGCGCGAGTTCACGCAGGACTATACGCCCGCCGAGACCGGCATGGACCGCTGGGTTGCCTTCGACAAGGGCGACTTCATCGGGCGTGAGGCGGCCCTGAAAGAGCAGCAGGCTCCATCGAGGCGCACGCTGGTGACGCTCGAGATCGACGCTGCGGACGCCGATGCCAGTGGCTACGAGCCGGTCTGGAACAAGGGCAGGCTTGCCGGCTTCGTCACCTCCGGCGGCTATGGCCATACGATCGGCAAGAGCCTCGCCATGGCGCTAGTCGAGCGCGAGGCGGCCGATATCGATACGCAGTTGACAACCCACATCGTCGGCGTCGAAAGAGGTGCGCGCGTCATCGCTTCGTCACCCTACGATCCACTGGGCAAGGCGATGCGGGCATGACCGATCGAACCGGCGCCATCGATGCAAAAGACCATGCGATGATCCACGCTTCTCCCTCGAAATCAGGCCTGTCCTGTACGCCATGACCATACGCTATTCCGCCCTGTCGCTGTTCAAGGAGGGCCTGGCCGGCCAGACCGGCTGGCGGCCGGCCTGGCGCTCACCCGAGCCGAAGCCGTCCTACGATGCGATCGTCATCGGCGGCGGCGGCCATGGCCTGGCGACCGCCTATTACCTGGCAAAGAACCACAACATCGCTCGAGTCGCGGTGCTGGAAAAGGGCTGGATCGGCGGCGGCAACACCGGCCGCAACACCACCGTGGTGCGCTCCAACTATTATTATCCCGAAAGCGTCGAACTCTACGGGCTGGCACACCGGCTCTATGAGGGGCTGGGCAAGGATTTGAATTACAACGTCATGCTGTCGCAGCGCGGCATGGTCAATCTGTGCCACTCGACCGCCGAAATGGAGATCGGCGCGCGCACCGTCAACGCCATGCAGATCAACGGCATCGATACCGAGCTGTTTTCACCTGACGATGTGCGCCGGGTGGCGCCGATCTACAATTTTTCAGCCGATGCGCGCTTCCCGGTGTTCGGCGGTATCTGGCAAGGTAGGGCCGGAACGGCGCGCCATGACGCGGTCGCCTGGGGCTATGCGCGGGCCGCAAGCCGGCTCGGTGTCGACATCATCCAGAACTGCGAGATCACCGATTTCATCATCGAGGGCGGCCGCTGCCGCGGCGTCCAGACGACACGTGGCGCGATCCGTGCCGACCGCATCGGCATGGCGGTGGCCGGGCATTCCTCGGTGCTGGCGGCCAAGGCCGGTTTTCGGCTGCCGATCAATTCCTACGCGCTACAAGCCTGCGTTTCCGAGCCGGTCAAGCCGATCCTCGACACAGTGGTGCTGTCGCCAGGCTGCGGCGTCTATGTCAGCCAGTCGGACAAGGGCGAGATCGTCATTGGCGGCGGCCTGGACCGCATCCCCTCCTATGCGCAACGCGGCAATCTGCCGACGCTGGAGACGGTGATTGCCGGCCTGCTGGAGATGTTCCCTATCTTTGGCCAGCTCAAGCTGATGCGGCAATGGGCTGGCATTGTCGATGTCGTGCCGGATTCTTCGCCGATCATCGGCGAATCGCCGCTGCCCGGCCTGTTCCTGAATTGCGGCTGGGGCACGGGCGGCTTCAAGGCCATTCCCGCCGGCGGCACGCTGCTGGCGCAATTGCTGGCGTCAGGCAAACACAACGACATCAGCCGTCCGTTTGACCTGGATCGCTTCGCCAGCGGGCGGCTGATCGACGAAGCGGCCGGCTCCGGCATCGCGCATTAGAGGATTTTATGCAGATCTTTCCTTGCCCATTCTGCGGCCCGCGTGACGAGACCGAGTTCCACTTTGGCGGCGATGCCGGCAACATCAGGCCGGATGGCGCCGACGTGCCGATCGATCGCTGGGCTGATTACCTCTATCTGCGCACCAACCCGAAAGGCACGGCGCGCGAGATTTGGGTTCACATGAACTGCGGCGAGTTCTTCGTCATGGAGCGTGACACGGTCAGCCACAAGGTGCTGTCCTCGGCCGCTCTCGGCGGGGAGCACGCGGCGTGACCGCCTCGCGTCTAGCCACCGGCGGCAGCGCCATCGACCGCTCGCGCCCGATCCGCTTCAGCTTCGACGGGGCTACGGTGCACGGTTTTGCCGGCGACACCATCGCCTCGGCATTGCTGGCGGGTGACGTCGCGGTCGTCGGCCGCAGCTTCAAATATCACCGGCCGCGCGGTATCTGGGGCGCAGGCGTGGAAGAACCGAACGCACTGGTCGATATCGGCGGCCCGCGGGCGACGCCCAACACGCGCGCCACGACCGAGCTGGCGCGCGACGGGCTGGTGGCGAGAAGCGTCAACGCCACGCCCAGCGCGCTGGCCGACCGCAACGCCTTCCTCGACCGTTTTGCGCGCTTCATTCCGGCGGCGTTCTACTACAAGACCTTCATGTGGCCGGACTGGCACAGGTTCGAGCCGCGCATCCGCGCCATGGCGGGGCTGGGCAAGGTCGATGCGGACTGGACCTCGCCGGGCACAGCGGACCAGATCAACCATCATTGCGACGTGCTGGTGGTGGGCGCGGGACCGGCGGGGCTGGCG
>NZ_RZQG01000579.1:0-3881 GCF_003998635.1 Mesorhizobium sp. M7D.F.Ca.US.004.03.1.1 | reverse complement strand
CAAAGCAATCGACAGTGGACCGGAAGGGCGCTATTGCGCTTGTTTCAGACTCGGCGCATGCGAAAATGCGCATAAATCGGAAGTAAAAATGCTTGGTATATTGAGAAGCGCGGCAGGCACCTGGGTCGCGAAGGGGCTGTTGGTGTTGCTGGTGCTCAGCTTTTTGGTCTGGGGCATTTCCGGACGGCTGATGGGTGGTTTCGCCGGCCATGATTCGGTTATAACCGCTGGCGGCACCAAAGTGTCGATCAACGAATACCGTCTCGCCTATGATCGCCAGCTCGCCGTCATGTCGCAGCAGTTCGGCCAGCGTCTCAGCCACGAACAGGCAAAGGCGCTCGGCGTCGACAACCAGGTGCTGGCTCAGCTCGTTTCGGGCGCCGTTCTCGACGAACAGGCACGCAAACTGGGCCTCGGACTTTCCAAGGATCGGCTGGCCGAGCTGACGCGCGAAGACCCGGCATTCAAGGGCCCAGGCGGCCAGTTCGACCGCAAAACATTCGAATACATGCTGCGGCAGGTTGGCATGCGGCCCGAGGACTATCTGAAGAACCGTGCCCAGGTGGCGGTGCGCCAGCAGATCGTCGAAGCGGTCTCGGATGGCCTCAAGGCTCCGGATACTTTCTTCAAGGCGGTTGCGCTCTATCGCGGCGAAGACCGCACCATCGACTATTTGACCCTGCCCAAGGCACTGGTCGAGCCGATCCAGGCGCCCTCCGACAGCGTGCTTTCAGCCTATTTCGAAGCCGACAAGAAGACATATGCGGCACCCGAATACCGCAAATTCTCCTATGTCCGCCTCGAACCCGTCGACATCATGGATACGACCGCCGTCACCGACAGCCAGGTCAGCGACGATTACAACAAGAACAAGGCGCGCTACACCACGCCGGAACTGCGCACCATCGAGCAGCTTGTGTTCAAGACGCCGGATGCGGCCAAGGCCGCGCTCGATTCGCTCAAGGCCGGCGCCACCTTCGACAAGCTCGTCACGGCGGAAGGCAAGACCCCGGCCGATACGCTGCTCGGCACGCTGGCCAAGGACAAGATCGCCGACAAGGCGGTCGCCGACGCGGCCTTCGCGCTCAATGCCAATGAAGTCAGTCAGGTCGTGCAGGGCGCCTTCGGCCCGGTGCTGCTGCGCGTCACCGAAATCAAGCCCGAGGTGGTGAAGCCGCTGACCGAGGTGTCCGACCAGATACGCAAGGACCTGGCGCTGGGCGAGGCAAGCCGCATTCTTCTGGACGTGCGTGACAGCTATGAAGACACCCGCGCCGCCGGCAGTTCGCTGGCCGACGCCGCCACCAAGCTGAAGCTGAAGCTCATCACCATCGACGCCATCGATCGCAGCGGATTGCGGCCTGACGCGAGCATCGTCAAGGACCTGCCGCAATCGCCGGAACTGATCAAGGCTGTCTTCGACGCCGAACCCGGCACGGAGAACGAAGCTTTGACCACGGCAGACAATGGTTTTGTCTTCTACGAAGTGACTTCCGTCACGCCGGCTCGCGATCGCACGCTGGACGAGGTTCATCAGAAAGCCGTCGCCGACTGGACGGCAGCTGAGACCACCAAGCGGCTCGCCGCCAAGGCTGACGAGCTCGAAAAGCGGCTCAAGGCCGGTGCCACGCTCGACGTTATTGCCAGTGAGCTCAAGCTGGAGAAGCAGACCAAGCGCGGCGTCAAGCGCGAGGCCGACGATGTCGATTTCGGCAAGGAGGGTGCGGCGGCGATGTTCGGCGTCGGCGAAGGCGGCACCGGCCTGATCCCCTCGCCCACCGGCGACGGTCAGATCCTGTACAAGGTCGCCGAAGTGTTCGAGCCCGCCGGGGCCGATGCCAGCTCGGTGCCGGACGATGCGCAGAAATCCTTCACCTCCGGCATGTCGGATGACCTGCTCGATCAGCTGGTGGCGCAGTTGCAGACGCAGTACGACGTTCGCATCGACCAGGCCGCCGTTGCCCAAGCCTCGACAAGATGAGCGCGCTGAAAACCCATATCGCCAAGGTCGCGACCGGCAGCGCGCTTTCCTTCGAGGAAGCGCGCGAGGCCTTCGACATCATCATGTCGGGTGACGCCACGCCCGGCCAGATCGGCGGCTTCCTGATGGCGCTGCGCGTGCGCGGCGAGACGGTGAGCGAGCTTTCCGCCGCCGTCGCCACCATGCGCGCCAGGATGCTGCGTGTCGACGCACCGGACGGCGCCATCGACATCGTCGGCACGGGCGGCGACAATTCCCACAGTGTCAACATTTCGACGGCATCGGCCTTCGTCATCGCCGGCAGCGGCGTGCCCGTCGCCAAGCATGGCAATCGCGGTCTGTCCTCGCTGACAGGGTCCGCCGACGTGCTGATTGCGCTTGGCGTCAAGATCGACATCTCGCCCGAATTCATCGGCCGTTGCATCCATGAAGCGGGCGTCGGCTTCATGTTCGCGCCCGCGCACCACCCGGCAATGAAGTATGTAGGGCCGACCCGAGTCGAGCTCGGCACCCGCACCATCTTCAACCTGCTCGGGCCTCTCATCAATCCGGCTGGCGTCAAACGGCAGATGGTCGGCGTGTTCCTGCCGGAATGGATCCTGCCGGTGGCCGAGACGCTGAAGGCGCTGGGCGCCGAGCATGCCTGGGTTGCCCATGGCGACGGCTATGACGAGATCACCACCACCGGCGAGACGCAGGTCGCCGAACTGATCGGCGGCGAGATCCGCAGCTTCACGCTAACCCCTGAAGCGGTTGGGCTGGCGCGCCATACCAAGGATGAATTGCGCGGCGGCGACGCGGCCTACAACGCCACGGCATTGCGCGATATGCTGGGCGGTGCTGCCGGCGCCTATCGAGACACCGTGCTGATGAATGCCGGCGCCGGCCTGGTCGTTGCGGGCAAAGCGACGACGCTTGGTGACGGCATCGCGTTCGCCGCGCAAGCCATCGACAGCGGCCGGGCCCTGCAGGTGCTCGACCGATTGGTCGAAATTTCGAACGGGTGAACCGTGTCTGACATCCTGCGCAAGATCGAGGCCTATAAGCGCGACGAGATCGCGGCGGCCAAGGCACGCATGCCGCTGGCCGAGATCAAGGCGCGCGCAAAAGACGCCGATGCACCACGCGGCTTTCTTGCAGCGCTCGAGGCGAAGCAGAGATCGGGTAGCTTCGCCCTGATCGCCGAAATCAAGAAGGCGAGCCCTTCCAAGGGGTTGATCCGGGCCGATTTCGATCCGCCAGCATTGGCGCAGGCCTATGAGAAAGGCGGCGCCGCCTGTCTTTCGGTGCTGACCGACGCGCCGTCTTTCCAGGGCGCGCCGGAGTTTCTCACCAAGGCGCGAGCCGCCGTCGCCCTGCCCGCACTGCGCAAGGATTTCCTGTTCGATCCGTATCAGGTCTACGAAGCCCGCGCCTGGGGCGCTGATGCCATCCTGATCATCATGGCGAGCGTTAATGACGCCCTGGCGAGCGAGCTTGAGGCAACGGCATTCGAACTCGGCATGGATGCGCTGATCGAGGTGCATGACGAGGCCGAGACGCTGCGCGCGGTAAAACTGTCATCGCAGTTGATCGGCATCAACAACCGCAATCTGAGAACATTCGAAACCAGCCTTAAAACGTCCGAGCGGCTGGCGCCGATGGTGCCGGGCGGCCGCCTGCTGGTCAGCGAGAGCGGTATTTTCAGCCATGACGACTGCCTCAGGATGCAGAAGACCGGCATCGACACCTTCCTCGTCGGCGAGAGCCTGATGCGGCAACAGGATGTCGCCGCGGCCACGCGCCTGCTGCTGACGGGCAAGGCAGCGGCCGAGGTGGTCTGACGATGACATCGGCCCTCACCCATCTCGGCGCCCAGGGCGAGGCCAACATGGTTGATGTCGGCGACAAGGAAGAGACG
>NZ_RZQG01000578.1:0-3895 GCF_003998635.1 Mesorhizobium sp. M7D.F.Ca.US.004.03.1.1 | reverse complement strand
TCTGCAGCCGATGGACCCGGTGACGCTGGGCCTTTCCTCGCAGATCGACCTCGACATGGAAGTCAACCGCGCCTCGCGCGGTCGCGAACAGGCGCAGCCGGTCGGTGACACGCTGCTGCCGGCGGCCCTGACCGAGCGGCTGGTGCCGGCTCCCGAGAAGCCGAAGGACGAGGATGCCGAACTCGACGCCAACGCCGTGTTCGCCAAGCTCTCGGCGCTGAAGTCGAAGAACACGGACAATGATGACGACGAGTAAGGTTGTCCGGCATTCCAAGAAAAAAAGCCCGCTTCGAGCGGGCTTTTTTGTGGGTGCGTCGGGTCTCAGGTCCGCGCGGCGCGATCCGGCGCCATGCCATAATCCTCGCTGCGCTCCACCGCCCGGTAGAAGTCGGCAAGCTGCTTGCCGCGCTCCGGTTTGAAGATGTGGCCGGCGATGACCACGGAGGCGATGCGATCGATGCGGAAGGCGCGAAAATCGTCGCGCATCTCGCACCAGGCGACCAGCGTCCACACCTTGCCCCAGAACCACAGGCCAAGCGGGCGGATATCGCGGGCGGTGCCGCGCCCGGCCTCGTCGGAATAGTCGATGGTCAGCACTTGGCGCTTTTCGACAGCACGCTCGATCAGGTCGATCGCCTCGCGCGCGGCGTCGCTGACCACCCACATCGGCGTGTAGATTTCGGTACGGGCGATACGGTCTTTTTCGGCATCGGGCAGCACGGCGCCGATCTTGACCAGCGCCTCTTCGGCGGCGCGCGCCATGGCAGCACCGCCAAAGGCGCGCACCATGCGGGCGCCGGCGACCAGCGCAACGATCTCGTCACGCGTGAACATCAGCGGCGGAAGGTCGAAACCCTCCCTCATCATGTAGCCAACGCCGGCCTCGCCGTCGATCGGCACCCCTGTCGACTGCAGGTCGGCAATGTCGCGGTAGATGGTTCGCTCGGAAACCTCGAGCCACGTGCCGAGCTTCTGGGCAGTGACCAAACGGCCACCGCGCAGATGCTGCACGATCTGGAAGAGCCTGTCGGCGCGGCGCATCGTATGGTCCCTCGGCGTTGTTTCTTTTCATGTCGCCCAAAACCGCAGAACACTTTTAGGCGGTGCTCATCGTGTTTTGCGCATGCCGTTATCCCAAAACCGCAGAACGCTTTTGGGTGGCATGCATCATGGTTTCAGCCCTTCGCGCTTGCGTTGCGCGACAATAAACGCCGCGCCGAAGGAAAGTTTCTTCGTCGTCGGCGTTTTCGCATCGAGCACGCGCCAAAACGGTGCCACATCGCTCAACATCATGCCGCGCTCCAAATCCTCTTTGGCGGCTTCGGCAACGGTGCGCAGATGGTAGCCGATGGTAACCGGGCATGTCACTTCGGCGCCATGCTCGATGGCGAGCGCCGTGCGTAGCGCACGCACATCCATCTCGACGCCTTCAGGAATCGAGCGGATGAAATCATCGACCTGGCGCGCTGTCGGCACCAGCATCGGCTGGCCTTCGATGACATCGGCCATCGTGCGCGGCGTCGGCTTCACGCCGTTGATGCCTGGTGTGTTCAGTCTGTCGTTCCAACTCTTCATCGATCGTCCTTTCGACCGCCGATGCACAGTGTCTGAGGCTTGCACCATTGCACGCTCCTCCTGACAGCATACTGTCAGGAGGCTTCAGCATACTCCTTGGCGAACAGCGTCCGCATCTGCGCGAGATCGCTGCCTCTTTCGGGATAGAGCGTCTTCAGAAAGGCAAGCGCGAATGTCCCTGGTGCCGAACCGGGCGCGGAAACAATTTTGCCGTCAGTCACGGCATACGGCACATCCTGGTAGTTGCTGTCGCCGGCATAGCCGGCTTCATGACCATTGATCCAGTCACGGCCATTGCTGGTGTGTTTGGCTTTCTCGAACAGGCTGGCGCGGGCCAATGCCAGCGTGCCGGCGCAGATACCGCCGACCACGCTGCCGCGCGATGCAACAGCGTTGAGCAGATCGGCGACATCCGGCGGTGCCTTGCCGGCCCACTCGTCGGAGCCGATGACGGCGATGGCGTCGAGATCGGTATTCTCATCCGCCGCGCCCGATCGATCGGGCGTCAGCCGAAAGCCGCTGATCCCGGTCACTGGCTTGCCATCAGGCGTTAGCGACACGGCACGGGCGCCGAACCATTCGACCGCCGAGGCCGCCAGCAGCCCATACTCCCAGTCGGCAAAACCTTCGATGAAAAGGAAGCCGATTGTCTTCTGTTCGGGCATAAGCTCGCTCCCATCCTCACGCACCGGATCTGTTATCTGGGCGTTGACGCGCCCACATCCAACCGCTGTGTCGAAAAATTCGTCTCAATTGCCGCGGAAGCGACGTTCGGCATACATGTCCGGCCAGCCGATATCCTTGCGAATGTCCGCCGGCAACGAGTTCATGAACCGTTGGGTGCGGATCTCGTTGCGTATCGTGCGTATCTTGCCGACATAGTGCTGCACGCCGCGCAGAATGGTGGAACCGTTCATGGCTAGTCTCCTCTCTCTGATGGAGACACTATCGCACACCCCTCCTGACAGCAGTCTGTCAGGAGGATGGCAGGGCGGCGACTATAATTCCGACCGGTGTATTTGCCAGGAAGGGGATACTTCTTTCACGACGTCAGACGGTGGTTGGCACAGGCTTGCTTCATGTCGATTGTTCACCGGAGCGACCCTAATTGAGGCGCCGTTGTTCAGCTTCCGGCGACGGACTGTCGGAATGCGCGGCCTTCAGCAATGGTGCAGCAGTTCTGATATGAAGGGAGAAAATTCTTCCCCAAAACCAGGGAGACGACCATGAGCCTGCAACTGACAGGAATCCACCATCTCACCGCCATCACCGCCAATGCGCCGGGCAATCTTCATTTCTATACGAAGGTCCTGGGCCTGCGGCTGGTCAAGAAGACGGTGAACCAGGACGATACCTCGGCCTACCACCTCTTCTATGCCGACGGTGAAGCGACGCCGGGCACCGACCTTACCTTCTTCGACTGGCCGGTTGGCCGCGAGAAGCGCGGCACGCACACCATTGCGCGGACCAGCCTCAGGGTCGGCAGCCGGGAGAGCCTTGCCTGGTGGAAGCAGCACTTGGCAGACGAAGGCATTGTAACAGGAGAGATCGCCGACATCGGCGGCTACCCCTGTCTGGATTTCGAAGACCCCGAAGGCCAGCGTCTGCGCCTGGTCAGCGATGGCGGCAGGGGCGGCAGCCATCCCTGGGCGCAAAGTCCGGTACCGGCCGAGCACCAGATTCGCGGGCTCGGGCCGATCGTCATCAGCGTTCCCGACATCACCAACACCGAGGCGGTGGTGACCAAGGTGATGAACATGCGCAAGGCCCGCGACTATGCCTCGCCGGAGGGCCAGGTTCACGTCTTCGAAATGGGAGAGGGTGGGCCGGCGGCGGAGTTGCATGTCCTGGTGCAGCCGGGACTGGCGCCGGCACGGCAAGGGGCGGGTGCGGTTCACCATGTCGCCTTCAGGGCGCCGGACCAGGAGACGCTGCATCAATGGACTGCCCGGCTGGCCGAGTTCCGGCTGCCGTCGAGCGGCGAAGTCGAGCGCTATTATTTCCGCTCGCTCTATTTCCGCGAGCCGAACGGCATTCTGTTCGAGATCGCCACCGACGGGCCGGGGTTCACTGCCGACGAGCCGCTGGAAACGCTAGGTGAAAGTCTGGCCCTGCCGCCATTCCTCGAACCGAAGCGCGCATCGATCGAGGCCGGCCTCAAGCCGCTGAAGTAGATCGCTCGCGGTCAAAGGGGGGCGTCGCGTTTCCGGTTCGGGATCGCGGCGCCCATTCTTTCTCAGGCAACGAAGGACGCGCTTTGACAGCCGGCCGCGTTGCTGGTCAAAGGCGGCATGTCGAAACTCCTCGCGCTCGTCATTGT
>NZ_RZQG01000577.1:0-3909 GCF_003998635.1 Mesorhizobium sp. M7D.F.Ca.US.004.03.1.1 | reverse complement strand
GACAGTGTTTGGGCATTGGCCGTCGGCGGCGGCACAGGCTTAATCTTCGCTTTGTGGGCCATCGAGATAAGCGGCAACAAGTGGCCGTTTTCAGCGCCGGGCCGCCGCTGACGATCCGACTTGATTTGCAATCGCTGAAACGATAGCCCGCCGCGCTGCCTTGGCCGATGCGCTTTCCGCACCGGCCGCCAACGCCTGCCGCGCCATGGTCGGATCGGTCTGCATTAGTGCCTCGCCGACCTTCGAAAGAACGCTCGGCGGAAGGCCCTTCGCCTCATTCAGCGTCTTTGCCAGCGCCGCCGTGATGGTGCCCCAAGCATCGCCCTTCATCAGCCGAGCCATAACCGACGGATCGAACTGGGACATGTCGGCAGTGTCGGCCAAATTGTCGGCCGTCCTCGAGCCGCCGGTTGCCGCGTTGCGCGTTTCGAACATCGTCTTTTCGCGGCCGAGCTGGTTCCACAGTCGCGGGCCACGACCTGGTGCCGTGACGACAGGGAATTCCATCCCGGTCGCATCCGAAATGAGCGGTCGCGACTTGTCGACGCCAACTGCGGCCGACTGTGCTTGCTCGATGAGAGGATCCGCATAGCCGACGCGGAATGCCGCCTGCTCTGCGGGTGTCATAGCCTGATAGACAGCGGTCGTGTCCTGGGCGCGACCGCGCATCGCTGCTGTCTTGCCGGTGCCGACTGCCTCAATCCGCCGAGAAGCCGCGGCGAACGCGTCCCTGGCTGCTGCATACGGCGCTGAGGCATCGGCCAGCGTCTGGTCGAGCACGCGCTGAACATTGCCCAGATAATGCGCCCGGTTGCCGGCGCCCTGGTTCTCTGCCTTCGTGATCATGTCGTCGAGATCGAGCTTGGCACGAAATACAGCATTGAAATCGGTCAAGTTCGATCGGCCGTCAGTGATCATCGAGCGAACACGAGACAGCGCGCCTTCAATGCTATCATTTGCGATCTGGTTGTTCGGCCGAGCGATCGAATGAACACCAGGCTGCAGAACTTGGTCGATGGCCGTCACAGCCGGCGAAATGTCGACCGGGTTGGCCTGCTGGCGGGCCTGTCCGTAGAGCTGCGAGGCTTCGGTGTCACGTGCCCCTATGAGGGCCGCCGTTCTTTGCGTGGCGGTGTCTGGAGCGTCGAAGGCTTCAGACAGGGAATTGACCACGCGGCGGCCTTGGCCAGCCTGCCGAGCGTTGAGCGCCTCGACGACCATCTGGCGGGCTTCATTCGGATTGCGCGTGACGGTTGAAAGCAGCCTTTGGCCCGAATGCCCCATGGCATCGGCTACGGTGAACACCGGCTGATTGTCGGCATGTGCAGCGGCGAGGCTTTGCGTGATGTCGTCGACGGACGAACCTGAGCGCTTGATGCCTTCGCCCAAAGCAGCATTCGCATAGCTGTCCGGACGCAACCGAGCCATGACCGGCGAAACAATCGGCTTGAGCAGGTTGGCAGCGCCGGCAACGAGCAGCGGGGCTACGCCGCCAGTCACAGTGCCTACAGCCGAACCCAATAGACCTTTTTTGACCCGGTCCTCGATCCCTTCGCCGCTACCGAAACCGGTCAGGCCGCCGAGGATTGACCCATCTGCCGCGCCGCCTGCCGCGATGCGCAATAGGGGAGCGCCAGCTTCAGCCGCGCGAACGCCGAGCGACAGACCACTTTTCGCCATCGCAGCGCCGCCGGCAACGCCCGCCGCACCCATGCCCGCGATGTACGATTTCGGATTGTCGTCATAGGCCTGCTGCTGATCGCCGCGAATGTCCTTCAGCGCTTGGTTGTAGGTCGATCCGGTGCGACCAGGCAGCTTCTCGATGAGGGAGACAAGGCCAGCCGCGCCCTCATCCGCAAAGCCCATGCCGGCCATATCGGCGGCGCCCATGCCGGCAGAGCCGAGCTTACCGTATTGCTGAACCTCGCCGGTCTTCTGGTCATAGCCTTCGACGCCGGGCGGCGCAAAGGCAGGGACGCCTGGCGGTTGCATGGTGTCAGGATTGACACCTTTGAAATTGCGGACATCGTCGAGGCTTACGCCTTCGCTGGCGATATAGCGATCAATGTCACCCTCGGGCGCATTCTGCCCGACCATCTTGCCGACATTGCCTTTGATGCGTGCGAGATCAGCCATCAGTCGAGACCGTATTTCTTCTTCAGGTCATCAGCGCCACCGGCCGACGGGGCTTCATCCTGCACGTCGCCACGATTGTTCTTAATCGCCTCAACCATGGTGTGGATGCGAGCCAGCTTGTCGTCGATCGAGCCTTTCGCCTCGCCCACTTTCGGAATGAGGGTCGAAGACAGGTTCTCGACCTCTCCCGGCGTCGCCGTCGCACCGGACACGCTGTAGAGATACGAAGCAACGACGGTGCGGAGCGAGTTCGCAGCCTGCTGGTATTCCTGTGTCGTGGCATAGTCAGCGCCAACTGGCAGGTTCGACCAAAGCTGATTGCTCGGGTCCGACATCGCGCCGAAGGTCTGATCGATCCGCTCAACCTCGGGTTTGACCACGGTGTAGAGCTGCTGATTGCGCTGCTGCGCTTCGTTCGGCGGCTTTTTAAGCGACTTCGGATCAGTCAGCGGGATCATGCCCGGGCGCGTTTGCGTGGGCTGCGGTGGTGTTGCAGCGGGCGCCACAGGTGCGGGAGCGGCCGGCGCCGCAATCGGCGCGGCGGGAGCCGGAACACTTGCCTGCGGGCTTGACTGGGGTGTCGGAGTGATAGGCTGAGCCTGGCCGCCTGCGGCTTGGCCGAAGACGCCCTGCGGCGTCATAAAGATCAACTCGCCGTTGGGGCCGGTGATGGTCTTGCCCGCGCCAATCTGGGCGGCCTGTTCCGGGGTCAGTTTGCCATTCTGGATCAGCCAGTTGAGGGACTGGCCTTCAACCGACTTGCCGTCGAAGATATCGCCGATCGCGCTGCCGCTACCGATGCTCTTGGTCTCGCCGCTGGCCGCGTCGAACAAGGTATGATCGTCGAGCTTCTGCCACTGCTTGGGCGGGACGACCAGCGACTTGCGCGCTGCCTGAATTTGCAGCTGCCGGAGCGGGTCGGCATCCTGCATCCTCTGCTGAAGCATCATACTGGCCACGGCCTTTTGCTCTGGGCTGAGCCACGGATCTGCGGCGGCCTGCATAAGCTGCTGGACGGACGGGCCGGCCTGACCGGGCTGAATGGCGTCACTGGAGCCGCCTGCCATCACAGGCAGATCGCCGCCGCCCGAAGTGGCCGGCATGCTGGTTTCGATCCAACCCTGATCGCCGGTCGCGCCAGCCATTCCAGTCGTCTGCGCGTATTGATAATTCTTGCCGTCCGATCCTTTGCGGATTTCGCCGGGCGTGCCGGGGCCTTGCGGCTTGCCGCTCTGCATGGCGTGCGCGACCTGCTGGACGCCAGGCGAAGCTGGCGCGGCCTGCTCAGGCTGCATTGCACCCGCCAAAGCTTGAACGACAGGTGACGGGGCCGCTGGTGCCTGTGCGGGCGGATTGGCCGCACTGAGGGCCTGCACGACCGCGCCCTGCCCGCTGATTGGCGTCGGGCTCATCATGGTCGACAGGACACGCTCGCCGGCTGGCGTGGTCGCAGCAGGATCGCCGGGGCCTGGATTGGGCAGCGGCGCGGCGGGATAAGTCGGACGAGCTGTGGGAGCCTGCATCTGATTGGGGAGCTGCGGCACGCCGCCGGGGGCAGCCATGGGCGCGCCTGGCTCTGTAAAGTTTTTCTCTCCGTTCGCATGCCGTTGGTTGAAATCCGCCATAACCGAAGCCATGTCGGACGGGTCATTACTGGCAACCTGGACAGGCGCATCAGCGGGCGCCGCCGCCACGCTGCCGTCGCCGGGAGCCGCACTACCGAAGCGCTTCTGATATGCCAGCGCATTGGCAAGCCGCGTCCCTTCCCCGCCC
>NZ_RZQG01000576.1:0-3922 GCF_003998635.1 Mesorhizobium sp. M7D.F.Ca.US.004.03.1.1 | reverse complement strand
CGCCGAAGCGGTTGATCTGGGCGATCAGATAGTCCTTCTCGAACTGTTCGCGCGCCTCGCGCAGTGGCAGCGCCATGATGTGCTGGTCGGATTGATTCGGCGTTCGCGGCATGACATCGCCAATCTCGGCCGGCAAAAGGTCCGCGGTGATCGGCGCATCGACATCATCGCCGCGCGCCAGGATCATCAGGCGCTCGACATTGTTGCGCAGCTGGCGGACGTTGCCCGGCCAATTATGCGCCTGCAGCACAGCCAGCGCGTCGTCGCCGATGCGGCGCGGCTTGATGCCGGCCTGGCGGGCGATCTGCTTCATGAAATTGTCGACGAGATAGGGAATGTCCTCGCGCCGCTCGGCCAATCCCGGCACCATGACCGGCACCACTGCCAGGCGATGATAAAGATCCTCGCGGAAACGGCCGTCGGCGATCATCGCCTCGAGATTCTGCGAGGTCGAGGAGATGATGCGGACATCGACCTTGACCCGCTTGGTGCCCCCTACCCGCTCGAACTGCTGCTCGACCAGCACGCGCAGGATCTTGTTTTGCGTCTCGCGCGGCATATCGGCCACTTCGTCGATGTAGAGGATGCCGCGATGAGCCTCCTCGAGCGCGCCGACCTTGCGCTCGACGCCGTTCGATTCAGTGCCGAACAGCTCGATCTCCATGCGCTCGGGCGTGATGTTGGCGGCGCTCAGCGTCACGAAAGGCGCGGTCTTGCGCGCCGACAGCGTGTGGATGGCACGTGCGGCCAGTTCCTTGCCCGAGCCTGACGGGCCGATGATCATGACGCGGCTGTTGGTCGGCGCGACGCGTTCGATAGTCTGGCGCAACTGGCTCATCGCCGACGACATGCCGATCAGATCGAAGGTTTCGCCGCTGCGCAGCTTGAGGTCGGAAACCTCGCGCCGCAATTTCGAGGTCTCGAGCGCACGCTCGGCAATGAGGATCAGCCTGTCGGCCTTGAACGGTTTTTCGATGAAGTCATAGGCGCCGCGACGGATGGCGGAGACCGCCGTTTCGATGTTGCCGTGGCCCGAAATCATCACCACGGGCAAGGTCGGGTGCATCGTCTTGATCTCGTCGAGCAGCGCCAACCCGTCCAGGCGCGAGCCCTGCAGCCAGATGTCGAGGAAAATCAGCCGCGGCGCCCGGTCGGCGATCGCCGCCAACGCGCTGTCGGCATCGAATGCCGTGCGGGTTTCGTGACCTTCGTCGCTCAGGATGCCCGCGACGAGTTCACGGATGTCTTCCTCGTCATCGACGATGAGAATATCAGACGCCATTACCGACCTTTTCAGTTTCTCGTTCGTTTTCCGTCCTGCTTTCGCCGCGCGAAGCCGCAACGGCCGCAGGCGGCAGGATGATGCTGATCATCGCGCCGCGCCCATTGTGGAAATCCGCAGGTGCATCATGAAGTTCCAGTCTGCCACCATGGTCCTCCACGATCTTCTTGACGATAGCGAGACCGAGCCCGGTGCCCTTCTCGCGTGTGGTCATATAGGGCTCGAGCAGCCGTTGGCGATTCTCGCGCGGCAGGCCTTTGCCATTGTCGATGACGTCAATGCGAATCACACCATTCTGGCGCCCGGCTTGAATCCGGATTATGCCGTGCGAACCGTCCTTCTGTTCCAATCCATCGATCGCCTCGGCGGCGTTCTTGATCACATTGCCGAAAGCCTGCGCCATCAGGCGGCTGTCGAACGTACCCTTGAGCGGCTCGTTGCCGAACACGCGCTCGAAAGCAATGTCGGCGCGGCTGACTTCAACCAGGAACGAGGCCTCGCGCAAGGATTCGCGCAGGTCGATGGCTTTCATCTCGGGCTTAGGCATCCGCGCGAAAGCGGAGAATTCGTCGACCATGCGGCCGATATCCTCGACCTGCCGGATGATGGTGTCGGTGCATTGATCGAAAATCTCGCGATCCTCGGTGATGACCTTGCCGAAGCGTCGCTTGATGCGCTCGGCCGAAAGCTGGATCGGTGTCAGCGGATTCTTGATCTCGTGGGCGATGCGCCGCGCCACGTCGGCCCAGGCGGAGGAGCGCTGCGCCTGAACCAGATCGGTGATGTCGTCGACCGTCACGACATAGGATTTTTCCTCCGAGCCGTCGTCGCCAGCCTCGATGGTGATCTGCACGTTGAAGGTCCGCTCGGCGCCGGCGCGATAGAAGGTCACCTGCTCACGATAGACAGGCTTGCCGGACTTGCGGCCGATCTCGAAGACGCGGCCGACATGCGGCAGCACGGCGGAGAGGTTCTGCCCAAGCGCCGCGCTGGCGGAGATGGCCAGCATCGCCTCGGCCGAGCGGTTGACGATAGTAACGATGCCGTAGGGATCGACGCCGATGACGCCTGCGGTGACGCCGGCAAGCACGGCTTCCGAGAAGCGGCGCCGTTCGTCGATCAGGTCCTTGGCCGACAGGATTTCGTTGCGCTGTGATTTCAGTTCCAGAAGCATCTTGTTGAACGTGTCGCCGAGCGAAGCGACATCGCCGTCCGAAGGCCTGACGGGAACCGCAACGTCGAGATTGCCGGTCGCCACCTCGTCGGCGGCACCGATAAGCTGGCGAATGGGCCGCACAAGACGGTCGGCAACCGCAATGCCGGTCCAGATGGCGGACAGGATGATGATCAGCGTCAGCGACAGATAGGGCAGCGCGAAGGCCACCTGCGAGGTGCGGCGGTTGTCTTCCAGACCACGATATTCGTCGGTGTTGGACCTGACTATCTGCCGCGCCTTGATCACTTCGGGATCGACGAGGCGAATGGTGTAGAGATAGAGCCCTTCGATCTCGCGCAGCTTGACGATGGCGCCCATGATGTTGCGCGTTTTCGGCTCGATCAGCACCGGCTTGCCATCGGAGGCGCTGGACACGGCGCCTTCCGGTGGCTCGGGCATGGCGAAATCCGTATCGGTCTTGGCGCTCATGACGAAAGAGCCGTCCGGCTTGATCAGCGCCGCATGGGCCAGCGACCGGCCTACGGCTTCCTTGTTCATCAGGTCGAGAAAGCCAGTGCGATCAAGGCCATAGAGTGTGCGCGACGCATCTAGATCATAGGCCATCGACAGTGTCGTGCCCTGGAGATTGCGGGCATTTTCCTGGACATAGGCGTCGGCGATCGACAGCGACGAATTGACGATCGTCTTGGTGCGTATCTCGAACCAGCGGTCGAGACCGATGTCGAGCGTGATCGACGCGATGATCGCCACCATGATCGCTGGAATGGCGGCGACCAGAGCGAACATGGCGACGATGCGCACATGCAGCCGCGAGGCGGCCTTGCCGTGCCGGCGCGCCATGAGGATACGGTGAACTTCACGTCCGACCAGCGCAATGAGGAATAGGACGAAAGCCGCGTTGAGGGCAATCAGCGCCAGCGTCGTCGATTCGTTTGGCGTGATCGGCGTCGCGCCAACAAGGATGGTGAACGAGATCGCCGCCGTCACCAGGGCGCCCACAACCGCGACCACGCCGGGCAGCGCCAACAGCCGGCGCCCGTCACGCGTGCCGGGTTCGCTGAAAAGCGGTTGGTTTGTTGTCGGTGCCTGCGGAGCCATGTCGCCGTCTAGAGCCATGATTGCGTCGGATGTATGCAACGCATTGTGGCGATTATGCAACAAGTGTGACCGAGACGGAAATCTTTCGCGAGCCGTCCCCCGAAAAGAGCCCGACCTTCAGATCAGGCTCAGCCCTGCCGCGATGATTTGTAGACGTTGACGCCGAGTTCGCGAATCTTCTTGCGCAGCGTGTTGCGGTTTAAGCCCAACAATTCCGCCGCCTTGATCTGGTTGCCGCGAGTTGCCGTCATCGAGGCCAGGACGAGCGGATATTCGACCTCGGACAGGATGCGCTGATAAAGTCCGGCGGGTGGCAAATCGCCGGCAAACGAGGCGAAATAGCGCTGCAGGAAGTGCTCCACAGC
>NZ_RZQG01000575.1:0-3934 GCF_003998635.1 Mesorhizobium sp. M7D.F.Ca.US.004.03.1.1 | reverse complement strand
GTTCGTAGCGCTGCAGCGCGAATTCTTCATTCCATGATCGGTCGTCAAAGCCGAAGGCGACCGCCGCACGGCGCCGGCGATCGAACCGCGTGGCGGGGTCGTCAGCGCCATCCGCCCATTCCCTCAGGCGCGGCCGCAGATGTTCCACCACTACCGTGGGCGTGCCGGAGCGATGATCCTCCCATGGAAAATAGTCGTACCAGCTTGCCCAGCAGCGCTTGGCCGAGGCGCGTGCCTCTTCTTCTCGCGTGAGCGCGAGGTAGCTGATCGAGATTACACGCTCCTCGGCGCCGATCCGGTCGCGATCGGCGAAGGTGTAGAGCTGTTCGATGTAGCCAAGCGGCTGGCCGGTCTGTTGCTCCACCCATCCCCTGAGGCCCGACTGAAGCGAACGGTGAGCCAGCTCAAAAGGGCCCGACGGCAATGCGTTTGCCTGCGCTATGGTGAGTACGCAAGGGTGGCTGTTGTTCACGGCGACGACGACAGCGATCAAGTCCGCTTTGACGTCGTCGTTCGCCTTACCTCCAGCTCTACCTTTCCTGGTTCCCTTCGCCGCCTGATCGACCATGATCCCTGAACTGGTTGGGCGCAACTCCGCTGCGGAAGCGGCTGAACCGATTTAGTTTGGTTTTCCACAATAACCATCGGTGCGTCAACATCACACCCGGAGGCAATTTAGCTCTTCGCACCTGCACAAAAGTATGCCAAACGCGACACCCACGGTTGGTAACGTAGGGGAAGGAGTCTTCGTTGAGTGCGGTTGCTGAGACCAAGGCGATCACACCGCCGGATATTCGTTTGCGGAAAGGTAGAACGCCGCTCGTCTGCTTGACGGCGTATACCACGCCGATCGCAAAGCTCGTTGATCGGCAATGTGACATTGTTCTGGTCGGCGACAGCGTCGGCATGGTGCTCCACGGCATGCCGTCGACGCTGGGCGTAACGCTGGAGATGATGGTGATGCACGCTCAGGCCGTGCGCCGTGGCCTGGAGCAGGCCCTGATGGTCGTCGACATGCCGTTCGGCTCCTACGAGGAAGGTCCTGAGCAGGCCTTTCGCAACGCGGCAAGGCTTATGGCCGAGACCGGCTGCGCGGGAGTCAAGCTCGAAGGCGGCGACGCAATGGCCGAGACGATCCGCTTTCTCGCTGGGCGCGGCGTGCCGGTCATGGGACATGTCGGCTTGACGCCGCAGGTGGTCAATACCTTCGGCGGCTATCGCGTGCAGGGCAGGGGCGAGGAGGATGCGGAGCGCATCCGCAGCGATGCCCTCGCGGTGGCCGAGGCCGGTGCCTTCGCGGTGGTGCTGGAGAAGGTCCCCGAGGCGCTCGCGCGCCGCATCACCGGAGAGGTAGCGATCCCGACCATCGGTATCGGCGCCTCGGCGGCCTGTGACGGGCAGATCCTCGTCGTCGACGACATGTTGGGCATATTCGGCGACTTCCGGCCCAAATTCGTCAAGCGATATGCCGAACTCGGTGAGATCGCCGAGGCGGCGATCGCGGCTTACGCTCAGGAAGTGCGCGAACCGCAGCTTTCCAGCGGACGAGCATGTCTTCGCCGATGCGACAAGACGGTCAATGGTGGAGAAGCAGCATGAGCGTTCCAATCGCACGAACCGTCGCCGAGTTGCGCACTGCTGTCGCGGCATGGCGTCAGAATGCCTTGAAAGTCGCTGTCGTGCCAACCATGGGTGCCTTGCATGAAGGCCATCTGAGCCTGGTACGTGCCGCACTCGCCAAGGCCGACCGAGTTATCGTGACGCTGTTTGTCAACCCAAAACAGTTCAACAACTCTAACGATCTCGCGGCCTACCCGCGCACCGAGCATGACGATGCCGCCAAGCTCGCTCCTCTCGGCGCTCATCTGCTCTACGCGCCGAATGCGGCGGACGTATATCCGGAAGGCTTCGCCACCACGGTATCGGTGAGCGGGGTGAGCAAGGGGCTGTGCGGGGCGTTCCGTCCCGGCCATTTCGACGGGGTGGCAACCGTCGTCGCCAAGCTCTTTCTCCAGACGCGCGCTGATCTCGCCTTCTTTGGCGAGAAGGATTTCCAGCAACTGCACGTCGTTCGCCGGCTCGTGCGCGATCTCGACATTCCGATCGAGATTGTCGCCTGTCCGACGGTGCGTGAAGCTGACGGCCTGGCGATGTCGTCGCGCAATGTAGGGCTCTCGGCCGAACAGCGCCTGGCAGCGCCTAAGCTCCCCGAAGTCCTGTCCGCCTCGGCCGCGCAGCTGTCAGCGAGAGCGCCAGTACAGCTTGTACTGGCCGAGGCAAGGCAAGCGATCCTCGCCGCCGGTTACGACGAAGTCGAGTATCTCGAACTGAGGGCTGACGACGACCTGTCGCCGCTCACGGCCGCAGACCGGCCTGCACGCCTGATTGCCACTGCTTGGCTCGGCGGTACGCGGCTTATCGATAACGTCGGCGTTCTGCCCGGGCAGCGCAAAGGCGAGCTGCTCGCGGCAGCCAATGCCGCATGATTGAAAATGTCGCAAGGGTTGTACCCAGGTGCCTCATGAAAATGACCCCGACAAATGGCCGGAGCAGAGAGTGGATATGGTTTTTCGATCAAAGGAGCGCCTTGGCAGGAAGTTTGAAGAAGAAGTACAATTCTTCAAGGGCTGGCAAAAGGATAAGAAACGTGTGGGCGCGCTCATGCCAACGTCCGTGCACGCCGCGCGTCGTATGGCAAGCGTCATTAACCCGGCCTCGGGAATGCCGGTTCTTGAACTTGGCGCCGGAACCGGCGTCATCACCAAGGCCATCCTCGAAAGGGGCATCAAGCCGCATCAACTGATTTCGGTCGAGTATTCCAAAGATTTCTATCATCGTCTCACGCGACGCTTTCCAGGCGTGGATTTTCGATTGGGCGATGCGTTTGCACTGGGCGAAGTGCTGGCCGAACGGCGCGGGGAACAATTCGATTGCGTCATAAGCGCGGTGCCGCTCTTGAGCTTTCCAATGGAACAGCGTGTTGGCCTGCTTGAGGATTTGCTGGCCCGCATTCCCGCTGGCAGACCGATGATTCAAATCACCTACGGACCTTTGTCGCCGGTTGTCAGAATGCCCGACCGCTACCTCGTGTCTCACTATGATTTCGTCGTCCGCAACATACCGCCCGCACAGCTCTGGACTTACCGACGAGCAGTCTGACTGCGACTCGAACGCTCTTCTGCAACGCTTGCTGCCTTTGTGATATTGCATGCCCTTGTCGAATAGGCCGAACGAGTGCGAGCGCCTACAACTGGAGTTTCGTCTGGACGCCGGCTCCAAGAATTGCAGCAATGGACTGCAATATAACTCTCAAGTTCCATAAGATAGATTATGCGACTTTCACAAGTGTAGGTTAACATTTCTTCACATTTCAACGTATTGGCAGCACTTTATCCAAGTCTTTCCGATTATCATCGATAGAGATACGATCAGCTTCTAACAGTCAATCCTACTTTAAGTCTCAGATCGACAGATAGATGTTGGATGGCCGCATCTCACCGTCTGATTAAAACTCGGCGGTCGACTACGGACTCTTCTTCCACCGGTGTCCCAAGTTAGACTATATCGGCCTTCGCTAGCTCGCGTCCCCTCTCGGTGCACTCACTTATGCGGCATGCAATAGACGCCCTCGGATTCCATCAGTACCGCGCCACCCTTCAACTCGCTGAGTGCGCCGGCCCACGCTTGCGAATAAGTGCGGCTGGCATCCACGGCCGTCAGCCAAAGAACGCGATTGTCGGCCAATTCAACTTTAACTTCCTGCTGCAAAGGACTCCCCTGCACGGTCTGTTGATAGTGGCGTTTGATCCTGACATTGCTGGCCGGAAACTCGGCTTCGTTGCTGCCGTAGTTCAGCACAAATCCAGTGTGGTCCTCAGCCACCGAACAACTGCCATCGCGCTCGCATACGATTTTGGCTGCGGTCTTGCAGTCC
>NZ_RZQG01000574.1:0-3935 GCF_003998635.1 Mesorhizobium sp. M7D.F.Ca.US.004.03.1.1 | reverse complement strand
GGCGTCGATGATCCGGTCGAGCTGCAAATAGGGTTTCAGTTCAGCCTCGTCGAAGGCGAATTTTTCCGCGCGCAGTTTCTCCTGGTAGAAGCGCCAGTCCCAGGCGGCGAATTTTTCGTTGCTGCCGGCTGCGGTGGCCAGGCGCTGCAGGTCGGTCTGGTCGGCGGCCGCCTTCTCCAGCGCTTTCTCCCACACCGGATCAAGCAGCGCGTGCACCGCCTTTGGTGTCTTGGCCATGGTGTCGTCGAGCTTCAGCGCGGCGAAGGAGGCGTAGCCGAGCAGCTTTGCCTTTTCGGCGCGCAGGCGCAGCATGTCGCGCACCACGGACGTGTTGTCGGTGGTGCCGCCATTCTGGCCGCGCATGGTGAAGGCGCGGAAGGCGATCTCGCGCAGGTCGCGGCGTTCAGAGAAGGTCGAGAACGGCTCATAGATCGAGCGCGACAGGGTGACGGCATAGCGACCCTTCTGGCCGCGCATCTCGGCGGCTTCGGCCATCGAGCTTTTCAGGAAATCCGGCAGACCGACAAGATCGGCATCGTCGAGGAACAGCGCCCAGTCGCTCTCGTCGGCCAGCACATTCTGGCCGAAGCTGGTGCCGAGCGAAGACAATTCCTCGCTGATCTTGGCCAGCCGCTTCTTACCGTCGGCGTCGAGTTTGGCGCCGGATCGGACAAAGCCCTTCCAGGTCTTTTCCAGGACCCGCAGCGTCTCGGCGTCGAGCTTCAGGCTCTCACGGCGCTGGTAGAGATCGTCGATGCGGGCAAACAGCCTCTCATTCATCGAAATCGCCGAGAAATGCCTGGACATTTTCGGCGAGATGTCGCGCTCCAGCGCCTGGATCGTGTCATTGGTGTAGGCGCCGGCGCGGCACCAGAAGATCGACGAGACGCGATCGAGTGCTTCGCCGCCGAGTTCCAGCGCGGCAAGCGTGTTCTCGATGGTCGGGGCATCCTTGTTGCCGGCGATCGCCTCGATCTCGGCCTCATGCGCCTTCAGCGCCGTGTCGAAGACCGGGGAGAAGTCGCCGTCGCCAATGCGGGTGAAATCCGGCAGGCCCAGCGGCCCTTTCCACGTGGTCAGCGGATGGGCGGCGAGGTCGACAGCTTTTGTGGAAGGCATGGACAGTCTTTCGCTGGAGAAGGCAGGGTGGGTCGCTACCGATGTAGGGCGCGGCCGGCGGACCCGCAATATCGCAGTTGGCCGATATCCGCCTCAGAAGCCGTCGCAGTTCTCGGCGATCGCGGCTTGCGAACTGGCGGTGATGCGATTGTCGGACACCGCGAAGGTTTCCTGCATCAGCATGTCGTTGTTGGGGAAATCGTAACAAGCGACCACCGTGGTGACGCCGCTTTCGCTCTTCTCGATCCGGTGCCGGATCGCAGCACCCGCAACAGCACCTTTCCATTCGTCGATCGAAGCGATGAATTCCTGCTTGCTTTGCACAATGCCGAGGTCGTCCAGCTTAATGCGGACATCATCGGAGAGCAGGTCGGACAGTTCGGTGCGGTCGGCGACCAGCAGAGCCGAATACCAGCGGCTGATGATGGCGCGATCATCGGCGCGGGCGGCAATGATCGCGACCAGCAGCGCGGCCGCCGTGAAAACGATCGACCGGATGTTCACCACCTTGCGCGCCGCTATGTTCATCCCAGCTCTGGCCGTTCGAAATCGCCGGTCTCCTTGTTCATCGTCCAGAGTTCACCGGTCGAAATGTCGAACC
Organism: Mesorhizobium sp. M7D.F.Ca.US.004.03.1.1; assembly: GCF_003998635.1. Lineage (NCBI taxonomy): Bacteria > Pseudomonadati > Pseudomonadota > Alphaproteobacteria > Hyphomicrobiales > Phyllobacteriaceae > Mesorhizobium > Mesorhizobium sp. M7D.F.Ca.US.004.03.1.1. The sequence continues at coordinate 2,215 of NZ_RZQG01000574.1, read as the reverse complement.
AGGCGCCGTGCAGCGACAGCCGCCCCTTGCCTTCGAGAATCGAGACGCAGGGAAAGGTCCTCAGATTGGCGATGGAATAACGGATCGAGATGCGCTCCAGCGCGGTCTGGCGCTCCGTCGCGGTCATGAAGGTGCTGGAGGACACGGTTTCGGCGGCAGGTGCGATCAGGCTCATCCACTTGCCGATGAAGTCGCCGGGCGACAGCGGTGCGGAATTGGTGTCGAGCGCGGCGCGGATGCCGCCGCAGCGGCCATGGCCCATGACGACGATACTCTTGACCTTGAGGCTCTGCACGGCGAATTCAAGCGCCGCCGAGGTCGAATGGAATTCGCCGTCCGGTGCGTAGGGCGGCACCAGATTGCCGACATTGCGCAGCACGAAGAGTTCGCCAGGCCCGGCGTCGAAGATCGCTTCGGGGGCCGCGCGGGAGTCGCAACAGGCGACGATCATTGTTTCGGGCGCCTGGCCTTCGCGGGCAAGCTCGCGATAGCGTCCGCTCTCGGTGAGATAGCGGCCATTCATGAAATTGCGGTAGCCGGCGAGAAGATGGTCGGGGAGATGGGACATGGGCGGCGTCTGGAGCCTTTCCGGGTTGGAGGCGGCAGCTCGTTGCGGTCAAAAGAGGCTCTAACGGTAAAAGCCCGTTGCGAGCAATGCAGAATTATGGGGGCTGGCTATAAATGCCATGCATCAGGCGCAGCCTTGGCCAATATTCTTACGCCCAAATGGCAACGGGAATGCCAAACCTGTCGCGGGCCGGCGGGTCGGGAAACGGCCGTGCCTCACCGCTGGCGATGCGACCGGCGATCAGCATCATTGCTGCTGCGTCAAGGAAGTCATCGGCGGCGGCACCGCGCGGCGGCGGCTGGTCGAGAAAGCGCATGTCGTAGCCATGCTGGCAGAGTAGCGCCTTGCGTTCCGCCATTCCGGCCGGGTTGATGCTGCCTTTGATTTTCTTCGGCAATTGCATGGCCTGGTCGCCGTTCAGCCGGCAGAAAGCGAGTTCCGGATGCGATTCGAACACGCGGCCGCGCAGATCGGGTCGCGCGATCAGCAGTGCGTCGATCTCGCGGATCTTGGCAAAAATGCCGAACGCCTGGATCGAAACGCCGCGCGGCGGGTCGGATGTGGTTTTGGCCACCTCGCTTGCCCTGATGTGCGCCGCATACCAGGCTTCGATGGTGGTGAAGTCGTTGGTGTCGGCATAGAGCGCGGCGCGGGACGGGATCGAGAAGACGCTGGATTGGCGTGCCCCAAGCAACGGCCGCACCAGCGCTTCCGGGCCGCGCCCGCCTTTGCTCGAAAACTCGGGCAGGCCGATCGGCATGTCGACGGCAACAACTGCGTCATCGGGGAGTGCCGCAAGCAGGGCGGCGAAGCCGGCAAAGACAGCAACGGAGGGTGCCGAACCAGAAGCGCGCCGCACGGCAATCCACCCGCCCTTGCAGCCGTCGACGCCGACAAGCACGATCTCGGCCGGTGTCACGCCCGGCGGTCCCGCCCCGGATGCGTGAGGTGGCGCAGCTGGACCATCGCCATCGGGTGCGACAGGCTCGGGGCATCGGTTTCGAGCTGCAGTTCGTCGCCGCCGCGCTTGGCCGTGCGCGCCAGGATTTCGTAGACCGCCGCGGTCGTCGATTGCAGCGCCTTGATCGCCGGTTGGCCTGACAGGATGCGTGCCAGGTAGACGGCTGCCGTCAGGTCGCCCAAACCATTCGGCGGCTTGTCGATCAGGCGGTGCTCGGCAAGCAGCGCCTGGCTGCCGTCGAGCAGCAGGTTGCCGGTGCCACCGGTCATCATCGACGGCGCCGAGGTGACCAGCATGGTCGATGGCCCGGCATGCAGCGCCGCCGCGATCACCGATTTCAGGTCGGGCAAGGGAGCGCCGGCCATCCATTCCAGCTCGTAGCGATTGGGGGTGGCAATGTCGGCGATCGGCATCAGCCGGTCGCGCATGGCGATGGCGGTTGGCTCGGGAACATAGAGGCCGCCCGAATCGCCCATCACCGGATCGCAGATATAGACGGCGTCAGGCGTCCTTGCCTTGACCGCGGCGACCAGCGAGGCGACGGCCTCGGCCTGGCCGGCCTCACCGAGATAGCCGGACAGCACAGCGCCGACCTCACCCAGCCATGGCGCGCGCTCGAGATCGGCCAGCAGCGCCTTGAACTGGTCGAGCGGCGGCACGATGCGCGTTGCGCGCCCATGGCCGGG
>NZ_RZQG01000573.1:0-3937 GCF_003998635.1 Mesorhizobium sp. M7D.F.Ca.US.004.03.1.1 | reverse complement strand
AAGCTGGCCGAAAGGCACCGCCGCGACAGATCCGTAGGCGTATCGGGCTACGTCTATCGGGCAAGTTGTGCGGGACCCGAAACGCGCTCACAATTCAGTTTTCCGAAGCACAGTACGCTTCAAAAAGCTTGCTGATATTGCTATCGGATTGTTTGCCGATACCCGTCTTCCCCCCGAAGCCCTGTCGGCAGACGAGGCGGATTCTGTCCCCGGATCCGCCTTTTTCATGTGCGAGGTATCGGCATTTCCACAGGCCGGTTCCGCCTTCGGGCGGACGGTCACGGGGCGGGCGCTCATCGCCCCCGCCCCTCGCCCAAGCCGATCAAGCCTCGGTGGTCTTCAACGCAATGAACGTCATGGTCTTGACGCTCGACGCCGTGCGGTCCCAGTTCGCCGCCAGCGCCAGCTCCGCATCGGTAGCGAATTCACCGGCCGAGGAGGCGTCGAGGAAGCGCGTGCCGGGCACATGCGGCACAAAATGCCGGCGGCCGACCATTTCCGTCACGCCGCCGCCATGGCCCTGGCGAGGCTTGCGGTCGAATTCCAGCGGGCCGCCTTCGGTGTTGACCGGCAGCTCGTTCCACAGGATCGCCTTGTCCTTGAACATGAAGGCGGTGTAGACGCCCGCAGCCTGCGGAATGTCGTCGTCAACGACGGCGCGAAGCCCCATATAGTAGGGGATCAGCGGCCCGCCCTGTTCGGAGGACGGCACATAGTCGATCAGGTCGGCGAGCTTCAGCGCCTTCATCTGCTTGGAGTGCATCCAGATCGTCTTGAACTTGTCCGCGCGGTCGCCCATCAGATAGGCGGCCTCGATGATGTCGGTGTCGACGATGGAGGCGCCGGTGGTGCGCACCAGGTCGCCTCCGTCATTGGCGATGTTGTCGGCGACGACACCCTTCAGGATGCCGAGCAGGGTCAGCTTGTTGGCGCGCTGCCAGTACTCGGTCTGCCGCTTGACGATCAGTTTTTGCGGATCGTCGCCCGCCAGGATCGACGTCAGGTCCGGAACGCCCCACGCCTGGGCGCGGACATTGCGGGCGGCGACCTCGCGGCGCGAGCCGATCTTCTTCATCTCGATGGAATCGGCCGGATCGTCATTGACCGGTTCGGACGGGTCGTTGCCGAGGTCCTTCCAGCCGGGCATGTCGACCGAGCGGCCGCCCATCGACAGTTTCGAGGAGATGGCCGGGTCGGAAAACAGGATTCCGGCCTGGTAGATCTCGAGCGACTGGACATGCTCCTCGAAAGCATATTGCGCATAGACGGACGGAACGATCGCGTCCGCGATACGGGTGTAGGCATCTGCCATTTTTTCTCTTCCTTCAGGTTTGGGTTTGTTGGTGACGCCCCCTCACCCAGCCTCCGCTTCGCTCGGCGACCTCTCCCCGGCGGGAGAGGAGACCTGAGACGGCGGTGCAGCCTCTTCTCCCCACCGGGGAGAAGGTGGCCGTGTAGCGGCCGGATGAGCGTGAGGTCGGCGGCCGTGGCTATTACTTCATGACGCGCGCTGTCCTCTTCCGGCGTAGCACTATCGGCCTTGGGCGAGGACTCTTTGACTCTGGCCAAAACGGCCTCGTTCGACATGCCACGCATGCTGTAGAATTGCCGACTGACATCCATTGCTTGGCGGAAGGCTTGGAAGCGCCTGACGCCTTCGGTGGCGCCGTAGAGAGCGATGAACTGCTCCGGAGTCTGCGCGGGGCCGGAATAGGTTCCAGTGTCCCTGATAGACCTTGGTGCGTTCTGTTCTGCCAGGCCGATGCTGGTTCGTGTTTCGACCTGCCGCGCGATCTCAGCGGTCCGCGCTTGCTGGGCCAACGCTGACCTGTCGTGAGGCGGGATGTCGTCCCGGAAAACCTGCACCGATCGCTCATATGGCGCCGGCTCGCCAACGTGATCGTTTCTTGGCACCACAGAACTTGTGGTATTTGCCTGCGAGCTACCAACGGCCTCGGCGGTATCGTCCTTTGTCCGGCTTCCAGCCTGCGCCGCACCCAGCATCTCGACAGCGCGCTTCGGATCCTGGGCGATCATCGCCTGGACCAGCGCCTTGGCCGTGTTGGTGCGCCAGGCGACTTCCGCCGCTTGCCTGGCGAGCGGATTGCCGATCTTGGCGATCAGGTCGAGCCCGCTCTGCCGGACCGCCTCGAAGTTTGCGGTGTCGCTCGGGTCGTTTTGCGCGATGGCGCTGGTCGAGATGTTGTCAACCTTGGTCCACTCGGCCAACTCGTAGTCCTGACGCCGCTGAAGCTGCCGCTGCGCCGCGCGCCAACCGCGCGCATTACCTCCTTCTGCCTAGCGAAGCTGGCGCGCTGGCTCTCGGGCATGTTCGGCAGGGCGTCGTCGAACAGCGTGTCGAACAGGCCAGTCTTGACCACCCGACCGTTGCGCAGATCGACCTGGCCGTACATCGTCTCATGCAGGCCGGCGCCGTCGGCCGGCGCGTTCGCCGCTACCTCGTCTTCGGCTTGCGCGATCCGGCTGGTGAACCGGTGGCGCGCCAGCTCGGCGTCGAACGCCTCCTGCTGGTCCTTCATCTGCCGGTAGCGTTCGGCGACAGCGGAAAGCTGGTCGCCAAGACCCTGCATGGCGCCGCCGATCGGCGATCCCTGCGGGTATTGCACCGCATTGCCGGTATCGAGCCGGCGCTGGGCAATGGAGAGGGGGATGATGCTGACCATTGGCTGTTTCCTGCGCAACTGGCTTTGAACAAAAGAGCGCGCGGCGCTGGCGATCACGGCACGGCCGGTCGCACGCTGGCTGTCCGCGTTCGCGGGTTTTGTCGGATCGACTTTTTGGAGAAATCCTGGAGCAGCGGTGCTGCCTGGGTGGGTCAGTGGACCTCGTCGGCAGCGCGACCACGTCGTGGGGCCGCAGCGACCGCTACTGGCCCCTTCTCCCCGTTCAACGGGGAGAAGGTCCCGGAAGGGGGATGAGGGGCAGCGCTAAGTTTCGATATGCTGGCGCCGCTCCTCACCTGCCTGCCGGCATCCTCTCCCCGTAAACGGGGCGAGGGACGCAGCTTCAGCGCCTACCCCTCCGCCCGCGCCGCTTTCTCCAGCGCCGCAAGCTGCGCCTCATCCAGCGTCAGAAACCCCATAATGTGCTGCACCACCTCGGCCCGCGCATTGCTTAGCGCGCTGTGCAATTCGAACCCGTTGGGCGTCCTGGTGCGTGCCATCCACTCGCCATAGGACGGACGCCGGTAATAGCCGGTCGTCGCCGCGAGGTCGGCCAGCACCATCTCGCCATCCTCGCCGGAAAACACCCTGAGATACGCCTTGGCCAGCGCGTCGCGCGCCCTGGCAGGACTGCCGGCCTGGCCGGAATGGGCGAAGCGTTTCCGGCTCATGCGCCGTTACCCGCCGGGCCGACGGGCTGCCCGCCTTGACCACCGCCGCCCAGCATGTCTTGCAACCCGTCGAGCAGGCCGCTGTCGCGCGCCTGCACCGCCGCCGGCACCGCATCCTTGGCGGCCTTGCCCGCGGTGGCGATCGCCGCCATGCCGGCCTGCGATTGTTGGGCCTTGGCTCTCGCGCCACGCAACTCGTCCACCTCCTCCTTGCGACGAAAGATGCGCTGCGGGCTGCGGCCGGCGCTCTGCACGATCTTGATCGCCTCGTCGCTGTCGATGTTGTCCATCACGCCGGGGTCGAACTGCGCCATCTGCATGGCCGTCGTCACCACCTGGATGGTGTCTCGCGCCTCGGCTGAGCGCCTGAGCACGTCGAGCGGACCGGTGAAGGTCGGCCGCACCGCCTTGCCGGCGAGACTGTCCGGCGGCAGGAAGCGGCTGTCCTCGTCATAGAGGCCCTTGTCCTCGAGAATGCCGAGCTCGCGGTCGAGATTGCTGGCGAAACCGGCCTGGATGATCGAGCCGGACGGCCCGAGCAGCGCGCCCTTTTCCTCTTGCCTGATCAGCGCTTCAGTCGCC
>NZ_RZQG01000572.1:0-3943 GCF_003998635.1 Mesorhizobium sp. M7D.F.Ca.US.004.03.1.1 | reverse complement strand
GCACCGGCTTTCCGGCATCGAGCAGCGTGCGGCAGACGTCTTCATGCAGCGTGTCGGGCGCCGCCACGATATAGGCGTCCGCGGCATTGGCAGTCAGCGCGGCGGCGGCATCGGTGAAATGCCGGACACCGAAATCGGACGCGGCCTTGCTTCCCGTGGCAGTATTCGGATCAACGAATGCCGACAGTTCCGCGACAGGGCTGGCGGCAACCACCTGAGCATGCAGGAGGCCCATGTAGCCGGCACCGACAATGGCGATCTTCAGTTTGCTCAAAGGGCTCTCCCTACAGGCAAGGTGCAAGGCTGGATGCTGGCCGGGGCCGTGCTGGCGGGTGGCGCGATCTTGCGATCACCGAAGGCGTGCATCATCACGTCTTCTTCCGTCGCCCCTCGCGCCAGCGTGCAGACAGAGTGGCCTTCGCGCATGACGACGATGCGGTCGGCAACGCCGAGAACCTCGGGCAACTCGCTCGACACCATGAGGATTGCCGCGCCCTCGGCCTTCAATTTTGCGATCAGGTGATGGAGTTCGGACTTTGCCCCGACGTCGACGCCGCGCGTCGGCTCGTCGAGCAGGATGATTTTCGGCTTGGTGGCAAGCCATTTGCCGATGACCACCTTCTGCTGATTGCCGCCCGAAAGCTCGATGGTCATCTTGTCGGGCTGGGCCGGCCGCACGCCGAGTGAGCCGATGAGATCGCGCGCGAGAGCCAGGATGCGGCGGGGTCTCAGCAGGCCGAAGTAACTGTTGTCGCGAATCCAGGCGAGAGACAGGTTGTCCTTGATCGACATCGCGCCGACGAAGCCTTCCAGGTGCCGGTCTTCGGGTATGTAGACGATGCCGGCGCGATTGGCGGCCTTGATGTCACCGCCGGCCTGCAGCGCGCCGAAAATTCTGATCGTGCCGCCATGCATTGTCTCGAGGCCGGCAATCAGCCTGAGCACCTCGGAGCGGCCGCTGCCCATCAGGCCGGCGAGCGCGACGATCTCGCCCCTGCGCACGCTGAGCGTGGCCGACTTCAAGAGCTTGCAGTTGGAGACGTTGCTGATCTCGATGGCGGTTTCGCCGATCTTTGTTTCGAGATAGGGGAAGATGTCGCCGACATCGCGTCCGACCATCATCGAGACGATCTCGGCCTCGTTGGTCTGGCGGGTCTGGCGCTCGCCGATGAAGCGCCCGTCACGCAGAACGACCACGCGGTCGCACTGGCTGAAGATCTCTTCCATCTTGTGGGAGATGTAGAGGATGCCGGCGCCGCGGGTTCTCAGTCTGTCGATCAGCTCGTAGAGCTGGTCGCGTTCGCGGTTGGAGAGCGCGCTGGTCGGTTCGTCCATGATGAAGAACCAGGCATCGGACAGAACGGCACGGGCAATTTCCACCATCTGCTGGCGCCCGACGGAAAGCGTTCGCAGCTCCGCGGCAATGTCGATATCGAGCGACAGCTCGTCCATGATGGCTCTCGCATCGCGCCGCATCCGGGCCCGGTCGAGAAATCCAAGGCGGGTGTGCGGTTCGCGGCCGATGAAAAGATTCTCCGCCACCGTTAGGTCCGGCGAAAGGCTGAAATGCTGATGGATGACGCTGATGCCCTTGGCGTCGCTGGGGGAGTGGAACTGGACGGCGTTGCCGTCGATGACGATCTCTCCCTCGTCCGGGCGATGCAGACCGGAGATGCACTTCACCAGCGTTGATTTCCCCGCCCCGTTCTCGCCGGCAAGTCCGACGACCTCACCAGCCGAGACGGCGAAGCTGACACCGTCGAGCGCCTTGACGCCCGGAAAAGACTTGCCGACGTCGCGCAACGCGATGCTGTGTTTGCCGACCGGTGTTGCGGCACTGTTGTGCGGCGATGCGATGGACTTGCGGCCACTGGTCTTGAACAGGGCGGCAACACTCTCCGGCTGGCTGGTGAGAACAGCCACCAGAATGAGGCTCGCGGTCACGAAATAGATCAGGATTTGCGGCACCTGCAGGAAGGACAGGCCGGTGTTGATGACGCCCAGCAACAGCGCACCGATTGCCGTTCCCCAGATGGAGCCCTGGCCGCCGGACAGTTTCGTACCGCCGATGATCGCGGCTGTAATGGCTGTAAATTCAAGCCCGGTGCCGGCAAGCGGCTGTGCCGAACCGAGGCGGCCGATGGTGAGGATCGCGCCGAGCCCGGCTGTCGCACCGGCAATCAGGTAGACGGAGATGCGCACGAGGTCGACGGGAACCAGTGAGGCCCGCGCTGCCCCCGCATTGCCGCCGATCGCATAGATCCAGCGCCCATACACCGTGCGATTGAGCACGAACCACCAGAGGCCCAGGCAGACGGCGGCGATGATGACGGAGACCGGCAGGAGGCCGATTGTCTCGCGTCCCGCGAAAAGCAGGACCGGATCGGCGACCGCGATGCTGGATGCGCCGGAGAGACTGAGCGCCAGGCCGCGCGCAAACGCCATGGTGGCGAGCGTCGCGATGAAGGGGGAGATGCCGGCAAAGCCGATCAGCGCTCCATTGAGCAGACCTATCGCGGCACCGCCACCGATCGCGGCGAGAAGGCTCAAGCTCGCCGAGCCGGTTGCCGTGTAGGCAAGACCCGCGGCGATGCCGGAACAGGCGAGGTTGCTGCCAACGGAAATATCGATGCCGCGCGCGATGATCACGGCCGTCATGGCAAAAGAGATGAGGGCGATGACCGCACTCTGCTGCGCGATGCTGACAAGATTTCCGGTCGACAGAAAGCGCGGATCGATCCAGCCGAAGACGGCGATGGCGACCAGCAGCACCGCGATGAGAACCGGTTCGTTGCGCCGCAGAAACGGAGAGGTCCAGGACTGGAACATGGGTCGGTCCTCTTGTCGAGCATCATGCGCGGTCACCGCGGAAGCGGCGACGGCGATCGTCAGGAAAAGGGGACGCCGGATGAAATGTCATCCGGCGCTTGAGCCGCTTTAGGCTGTTACTTTGCCAGGGTCATGGCGGTCGCCGGAACCTTGGGACCGAGTTGCTCGGTATAGTTCTTGGCTTCCACCGCCTCCTTGTCGGTGTTGATATATTCGAAGGTGAGGCCATCCGCCTTGAGCTTCGCTGCCGTCGCATCCGAGGTCACGAAATAGGTCGGCATGAAGAGATCCTGCGGCAGCTTTTCTCCATTGGCCAGACGAGCGGCAACGGCGATGTTCCAGTAGCCGACACGATAGGCGCCGGTCAGCACGTCCATCACCATCTTGCCGTCGTCGATCAGCGGCTTCATCTCGGCGTCGCCGTCATAGCCGCCGTAGAGCAGCTGGGTTCCCATCGAGCTGGCAACGGAATCGGCTGCCAGGCAAAGGCTGTCGGAGATGCAGCCGATGGCTTTCAGATCCGGATAGGTGGTGAGCCATGTCTGGGCGGCATTCGTTGCCTTCGCTGCGTCCCAGCCGGTCGGCTCGATGCCGACGACCTTGATGTCCGGAAACTCCTTTTTCAGGGTTTCGACGAAGCCCTTTTCGCGGGTGTCGGACACGAAGTTGCCACGCGAACCGACCAGCAGGGCGACCTCGCCCTTGCCGCCAAGCGACTTGCCGAGCGCGCGGGCAACCATCGACATGTTGTCGTAGTCCGGATAGAGCGTCGAGTAGTTCGAGCCGGCCTCGACCTTGTTACCCATGGTGATCACCGGAATGCCGGCGGCGGCGGCTTTCTTGATGACCGGAATGACCGCATTCTTGTCGATCGGATCGATCAGGATCGCGCTGACGCCCTGATTGATGAAATTCTCGATGATGCTGACCTGTTTTTCCAGGCTGCCCTCGGCGCTCTGCCAGGTGGATTTCACCCCGTAGTCAGCGGCAGCCACGTCGCCCGCTTCCTTCATGCGGACGAAGAAGGAATTCTGCAGGTCGATTGCCGCAAGGCCCAGAACCTTTTCCGCGGCAAGCGAGGGCGTTGCGATGGCGAGTGCGAGCAGAGCAATGG
>NZ_RZQG01000571.1:0-3949 GCF_003998635.1 Mesorhizobium sp. M7D.F.Ca.US.004.03.1.1 | reverse complement strand
GCGCAGCCTGATCCGCTCGGTGAACGGCAGCTGCGACAGGATCTCGTCCTGGTCTTCCTTCTCGAGGTCTTCGAGAATGTAGACGGCGTCGTCGGAATCGAGCTCCTGCACCGCCTGGGCGATCTGCGCATTGGGCAGATTGTCGACGATCTCCATACGGATCGCCTCGTCGACCTCGGTCAGCGAGGAAAAGTCGAAATCCGCGCCCAAGAGTTCGACCAGCGCACGGCGCTGTTCGGGATGCAGCGCCTCGAGCAGGTCGCCGAGTTCCGACTGATGCAGGTCGTCGACTTCATGCTTTAGGGTCAGCGTATCGCGGTCGGCGATCGCCGCGCCAATCCGCGCAAGGAAGGACGAAAGGACGGCGCCGTCCTCGCCATAGATGTCGGCGTGATGCTCCTCGGCGGCCCTGGCGCCGGTCGTCCGTTCGTGCTCGCCTTCCACCAGCGCCTCCCGCCATCGCAATCCCGGAAAAGGTGCAAATCAGGTCTAGAGCATCGCACCCAAAAGTGGAAACCGGTTTTGGGAAAATCCGACGCTCATTCCAGAGATAGCGCGGCAACATGAATCGATTTGGGAATTTGTCGCTCTAACGCTCGGAATATCAAACGAAATGCACACTCTCCTACCTGCTTCCCTTCACCGAGAGACGGTATTGCCGATGCCCGACCTGGAATGCCGATCCTGTCACAAACCAACGGGATACCGGTTCAGGGGACGCGACAGCACATGTCGCTGGGGAAAGAGCACCCTTGTGCGGTTGCGGCGATTGTCGTGGCACAGGGTCCGGATATCAGCCGGATCCGCCCATGTCCGCAACCGGTCCAGAACGGAAGCCCTTGAGCGCAAGGTCGGCGACAACGAACGAGGTCACATCAGGACAGCAACGCGTTCGCGTCGTTGTCGCCGAGCGCAATCCGCTTGTCATATCGGCGCTGCGCGAAATGCTGGAATGCGACGGACGTTTCGAATTGCTGAGCGCCGTGCAGAGCGGCAAGCAACTCCTGGAACTGGCGACGAAGACCAAATTCGATGTCGCCGTCATCGGCTGGAGGCTCGCCGACATGGACGGCGCGGATGTTCTGGCCGAGGTCCAGAGCCGCAAGCTCGATATGCGTATCACGGTGTTTTCCAACGACCATGACATCGGCATCCTGAAGCAATGCGTGCGGCTCGGGGCTCAGGGCTACTGCTTCCAGTTCGATGATCCGCATATTATCTTCGAGACTATCCTGGCGGTCGCGCATGGCCGCATCTGCATCCCCTACATCGACATCAACAAGGTCAACGACACGCCTTTGGCGCAGCTCACGGTGCGCGAGCGCGAGCTGCTGGCGGTACTGTCCGACGGCTGGACCAATCTTCAGATCGCGACGCGCACGGGAATTTCCGAGAATACGGTGAAATACCACCTCAAGAATCTCTACGACAAGCTTGACGTCCGCAACCGGGCGATGGCAGTCGCCCTCTATTCGAGCGAGAAGCGCCGCACTCCCAGGCTGCCTGTCGGGTAGGACGACCGGGTAGGCCAATGGGTAGGCCCAATGGGTAGGCCCAATGGGTAGGGCCAAGTGGGTAGGCTCGCCCCACCCGGGCGCGGCGAGAACTTACCCGCCAAGGTGTTGTTGCTCCTCGCCGCCGAGACGACACTCCCCTCCATAATCTCTAACATCGGAGGAGTTCGCGCATGGCTGGGTTCACCCACCTTTTTATTCCAGGACCCACCAACATTCCGGAGCAGGTCCGGCAAGCGATGAACCTGCCGATGGAGGACATGCGCGCCGCCTCGTTCCCTGAACTCACCCTGCCGCTGTTCGAGGACATCAAGAAGGTTTTCAAGAACGAAACCGGCCGCGTCTTCATCTACCCGTCGTCGGGCACCGGCGCTTGGGAGGCAGCCATGACCAATGTGCTTAGCCCCGGCGATCGCGTGCTGATGTCGCGCTTCGGCCAGTTCTCGCATCTATGGGTCGACATGGCCGAGCGCCTTGGCTTTGAGGTCGACGTTATCGACTGCGAGTGGGGAACCGGTGTGCCGCTCGACCTCTACGCGGAAAGGCTGAAGGCGGACAAGGCACACCGCATCAAGGCAGTCTTCTGCACGCAGAACGAGACCGCGACCGGCGTCACCAGCGATGTCGCCGGCTGCCGGGCCGTGCTCAACACGGCGAACCACCCTGCCCTTCTCTTTGTCGACGGCGTCTCGTCGATCGGCTCGATCGACTTCCGTCAGGAAGAATGGGGTGTCGACTGCGCCGTCAGCGGCTCGCAGAAAGGTTTCATGCTGCCAGCCGGCCTCGGCTTCCTCTCAGTCAGCAAGAAGGCGCTCGTCGCTTCCAGGGTCGCCTCCCACCGACGCTGCTTCTTCTCGTTCGAGGACATGATCCGCGCCAACGACGCCGGGTATTTCCCCTATACGCCGGCGACGCAACTGCTGCGCGGCCTGCGCGCCTCGCTCGATCTGATCGCCGAAGAAGGGCTCGACAACATCTTCGTCCGCCACCATCGCCTCGCCGAAGGCGTGCGCAAGGCGGTCGACGCCTGGGGCCTGAAGCTCTGCGCGAAGGCGCCGAAATGGCACTCCGACACCGTCAGCGCCATCCTGGTGCCGGAAGGCATCGACAGCGGCGACGTCGTCAAGCGAGCCTATGGCACCTACCAGACGTCGCTCGGCGGCGGCCTCAACAAGGTGATGGGCAAGGTCTTCCGCATCGGCCATCTCGGCTGGCTGAACGAGGTGATGGTGCTGGCGTCACTGTCCGCCGCCGAACTGGCGCTGCTCGACTGCGGCGTCAAGCTGGCGCCGGGTTCCGGTGTCGGTGCCGCGATCGCGCATTTCCGCCGCTCGCCGCAGTCCGCCATCGCCGAAGCCGCCTGATCCGGGAGCACGCCATGAGCCACACCATCAACCATCTGAAGAAACTGAGGCTGCAGCGCAGCGAACTCGCTGTCCCCGGCTCCAGTCCCGAGATGATCGACAAGGCGGCCAACAGCGCCGCCGACTTCGTCTTCCTCGACATCGAGGACGCGGTGGCGCCGCCGGACAAGGAACGCGCCCGCAAGAACATCATCCAGGCGCTTAACGACATCGACTGGCGCGCCAAGGGCAAGACCGTTTCGGTGCGCATCAACGGCCTCGACACGCACTACATGTACCGCGACGTGGTCGACGTGATGGAACAGGCCGGCGACCGGCTGGACACCATCCTGGTGCCGAAGGTCGGCGTTCCGGCCGACCTCTACATGGTCGAGGCCATGGTCAATCAGATCGAGATGGCCAAGGGCTACAAGACCCGCGTCGGCCTCGAAGCCCTCATCGAGACGGCGCTCGGCATGGCAAATGTCGAAGCGATCGCCGCTACATCAGGCCGCCTGGAGGCGATGCATTTCGGCGTCGCCGACTATGCCGCGAGTTGCAAGGCGCGCACCGTCAACATCGGCGGCCTCAACCCCGACTATCCCGGCGACCAGTGGCATTTCGCTCTATCGCGGATGACGGTTGCCTGCAGGGCCTACGGCCTGCGTGCCATCGACGGCCCGTTCGGCGATTTCTCCGACCCTGAGGGCTACATCGCTGGCGCAAGGCGCGCTGCGGCATTGGGCATCGAAGGCAAATGGGCGATCCATCCCTCGCAGATTGCGCTCGCTAACGACGTCTTCTCGCCGCCGGAAAAGGAGGTGACCCGCGCCAGGCGCATCCTCGAAGTGCTGAAGGAGGCCGAGGCGCAGGGCAAGGGCGCGGCAGCGCTCGACGGCAAGATGATCGACGCCGCTTCGGAACGCATGGCGCGCAATGTGCTGGTGGTCAACGAGGCGATCGAGCGCGCCGGCCAGACTGCGACGCACTGACAATTACCGGGAGGACAAAATGGACATTCACGAATACCAGGCCAAGGAACTGCTTGCCCGTCACGGCGTGCATGTGCCGCGCGGTGGACTGGCCTACAGC
>NZ_RZQG01000570.1:0-3953 GCF_003998635.1 Mesorhizobium sp. M7D.F.Ca.US.004.03.1.1 | reverse complement strand
GCGCTGGACGTGGTGAACGGCTTTCGCGACAGGCCGGCGGGCTCGTTGCGTCTCAATGTGCCGGTCAGCGCCGCGCGGCTGATATTGCCCGACATCGTGCCGGGTTTCCTCACTGCCTATCCCGGTATCCGGCTGGAGGTGATCGCCGACGAGAACTTTGTCGACGTGCTGGCAGCCGGGTGCGACGCCGGCATCCGCTATGACGAGCGGCTGGAACAGGACATGATCGCGGTGCCGATCGGACCGCGCGTGCAGCATTTCGCCACCGCCGCCAGCCCTGCCTATCTTGATCGCCACGGACGGCCGCAACACCCGAGCGACCTGCTTGGCCATTCTTGTGTGCGCGGGCGCTTTGCCAGCGGTGCAATGCTGCCTTGGGAATTCGAGCGCGACGGCGAGGTGGTGCGGGTCGATCCGACGGGGCCATTGATCGTGCGGATCGGCGGGGCGACCGATCTTGCCGTCGACGCGGCCATCGCCGGCACCGGCATCATCGGCCTCTTCGAGGGCTGGCTCCGCCCTTACTTCGAAAGCGGCGCCCTTGAGCCCATTCTCGAACCGTGGTGGCCGAGTTTTCCCGGGCCGTTCCTCTACTATCCCGGCCGGCGCCTGGTGCCAGCCCCGCTGCGAGCGTTTATTGATTTCATCAAGGCCGGCAGGCCTTGAGGTCTGCCGCCAGGCATTGCCGCCCCGGCGCCATCACCCCAACCGGCGCTGCGCGCCGACCTCCTCATCGAAGGGAGGTAGGGTGCCGCGCTCTTCTACCTCCTTGCCGAGCCGCAAACAAAAAGGCCGCCCGGAGGCGGCCTTTCGATTGTCTGAATTTCGGAGCGCTTAGCGCTTCGAGAACTGGAACGAACGACGGGCCTTGGCCTTGCCGTACTTCTTGCGCTCGACGACGCGGCTGTCGCGGGTCAGGAAGCCACCCTTCTTGAGCACGGCGCGCAGCGTCGGCTCGTAGTAGGTCAGCGCCTTGGAGATGCCGTGGCGCACGGCGCCGGCCTGGCCGGAGAGACCGCCGCCGACAACGGTCGCGACGATGTCGTACTGGCCGGCGCGGTTGGAGGCGATGATCGGCTGGTTGAGGATCATCTGCAGGACCGGACGCGCGAAATAGGTCGCGAATTCCTTGTCGTTGACGATGATCTTGCCGGAACCCGGCTTCACCCAGACGCGCGCAATGGCGTTCTTGCGCTTGCCGGTGGCATAGGCGCGGCCCGACTTGTCGAGCTTCTGGACGTGGACGGGGGCTGCCGGCTGGGTGTTGGTGTTGCCGGTGGCGGCGCCCAGTTCTGCGAGCGAGGAAAGCTCAGCCATCTTATGCGACCTTCTTGTTCTTGGCGTTCAGCTTGGCCACGTCGAGTACAACGGGCTGCTGGGCGACATGCGGATGCTCGGCACCTGCATAGACGCGCAGGTTCTTCATCTGGCGACGGCCGAGCGGGCCACGCGGGACCATGCGCTCAACGGCCTTCTCGACGACACGCTCGGGGAAACGACCCTCGAGCAGCTGGCGCGCGGTGCGCTCCTTGATGCCGCCTGGGTGGCCGGTGTGCCAGTAATAGACCTTGTCGGTGAACTTCTTGCCGGTGAACACCACCTTGTCGGCATTGATGACGATGACGTTGTCGCCGTCGTCGACATGCGGAGTGAAGGTCGGCTTGTGCTTGCCGCGAAGATGATTGGCGATGACAGTGGCCAGACGACCGACGACGAGACCTTCGGCGTCGATCAGGATCCACTTCTTCACCACATCCGCAGGCTTCTGCGAAAAGGTTGTCATGTTTTCTGCTCTCGGTTCTGACCTTCACGAGGGAAGGCGTTTCTTGTTGCTTGGATTGGCGAAAAGCGCTTGCCCGCCGCCAATAACAAAACGGCGGCCTTTGCGGGCCGCTGCTTCGTGAGGGCTTATAGGCGAGGGTGGTTGTGGCGTCAAGACGCGCGAAACGGTCGATAGCAGGTAAAGGGCTGCAAAAACAATAGTTTAGGTAAAAGGTATTATTTTACCACACCGTCATTTCGCTTCGGAGGGATCGAATAGGTGCCGGTGGCGTGCGCCACCGTGTGTCCGTCCGCGCCGGCGACGATGTCGATGTCGAACACCATCAGGCTCTTTCCCAGCTTCAGGATGCGGCAATGGCCATCGATCGGTCCGGCCTCGGCCTTGCGGACGAAATTGATGTCGAGGTTGACGGTAACGGAAAGCGCGTCCGGCCCGGCATGCGACAGCACGCAGACATAACCGCCGATGTCGGCCAGCGTGAACAGCGAGGGGCCGGATACGGTGCCGCCGGGACGCAGGTGCCGCTCGCCGGCATTGAGCCGCACGGTGCAGCCGCCGGGGAACACGTCGATCGCCTCGAAATATTTGAACTGCTCATTGAGCTGCGGATAGACGGTTTCCATCAGCGCATTGACTTGTTGCGCGGTCAGCACCGGCTTCAGGTTGGTTTGGGCGGGCATGTCGG
Source organism: Mesorhizobium sp. M7D.F.Ca.US.004.03.1.1 (assembly GCF_003998635.1). NCBI lineage: Bacteria > Pseudomonadati > Pseudomonadota > Alphaproteobacteria > Hyphomicrobiales > Phyllobacteriaceae > Mesorhizobium > Mesorhizobium sp. M7D.F.Ca.US.004.03.1.1. Next base: position 1,485 of record NZ_RZQG01000570.1, on the reverse strand, counting down.
TCTCTCGTTTTGTGCGTAGCTGTATGGGCAGCGCGGCATTTCTGGCAACCTTCGTCTCCTGGCGCAAGCGATGGGTGTTGGACGAAATCCGATCCGGTATTAGATACTCTGGCAGCCCCGAGCGGAATCGCGGAGACCTTATCCATGGCCGAAATCCTTGCCATCAAGCCTGCCGCCATTGAAGGTCCGGTTGTCGCACAAATGGACAAGGGCGTGCTGCGCCTCACGCTCGCCAATCCGCCCGCCAACGCCCTGTCGCTGATGGTGATGGCGGCGCTGACGGCCGAACTTGAGCGCGCCAAGACCAACAAGGCCGTTCGCGTCATCGTTTTGTCGGCGGCCGGCAAGGTGTTCTGCGCCGGCCATGATCTCAAGGAAATGACCGCGCGCCGCGCTGACGCCGATCATGGCAAGGCCTTTTTCGCAGAGACGTTCGCGGCTTGTGCCGCGCTGATGCAGGCGATCGTGCGTCATCCCGTGCCGGTGATCGCCGAAGTCGACGGCCTGGCCACCGCGGCGGGGCTGCAACTGGTCGCTAGTTGCGATCTGGCGATCGCCTCGCACGAAGCGACCTTCTGCACGCCGGGCGTCAACATCGGCCTGTTCTGTTCGACGCCCATGGTGGCGCTGTCGCGCAACGTTTCGCGCAAGCATGCAATGGAGATGCTGTTGACCGGCGAGACGATCGATGCGGCGACGGCCAAGGAATTCGGTCTGGTCAACCGCGTCGTGCCGCGCGAGTACCTGAATCAGATTGTCACCAAATACGCGCAAACCATTGCTTCCAAATCATCCTTGGTGATCAAGACCGGCAAGGAGGCGTTTTACGCGCAGGCCGAAATGGGGCTGGCGGATGCCTATGCCTATACCGGCAGCATCATGGTCGAAAACATGCTGGCGCGCGATGCGGAGGAAGGCATCGGCGCCTTCATCGGCAAGCGCAAGCCGGAATGGACGGACGAATGAAGTGGCACGAGGTTGGCCGTGAGCGATTTCCTCGACATCCTTCTCACGAGTTGCTTAACTGGGCGGAAAGGCGAAAGTATCAGGATTTTTGGGTTTCTATATGGGTGGTTCTATGGATGTTAAGTACTGTCTTGGTGATTTACTTGGCGTATAAACATATTGATGTGTAAATATCGATCACGTTAGCCGCGAGCATACAGAAATGGAACCGCGCATCTCCATCATTACCATCGCTACAGACGACCTCGACCGCGCGGTGCGCTTCTATGAGGCGATGGGCCTGACCCGTCATGCCGGCATCACCGACGGTGTTGCCTTCTTCCAGATGGGCGGCGTCATTCTCGGCCTGTTCCCGCGCGCCAGCGCCGAGGAGGATTCCGGCATTGCCTTCACCGGGGCGCCGTCGGCTGTCTATCTCGCCTACAACACCCGCTCCGACGCCGAGGTGGACGAGGTGCTCGCCATGGCGCAAGAAGCCGGCGGCCGCATCGTCAAGCCGGCCGGCCGGGCCTTCTGGGG
>NZ_RZQG01000056.1:0-14655 GCF_003998635.1 Mesorhizobium sp. M7D.F.Ca.US.004.03.1.1 | reverse complement strand
GGCCTGCACCGCGCCATAGGCGCCGGCGGTGGAGACGGCAATTAGGTCACCGGCCTTCAGCCTGGGCAGATCGCGATCGAGGCCGATGTAATCGCCGGTCTCGCAGACCGGGCCGACCACATCGACCATCATGCGCGGCGTGTCCGCCGGCGGCTGCACGACCGGGCGGATGTCATGGAAAGCATCGTAGAGCGTCGGCCGGATCAGATCGTTCATGGCGGCGTCGACGACGAGGAAGTTCTTGGCGTCGCCTTCCTTTACGAAGATCACTTCCGAGACGAGGATGCCGGCATTGCCCACGATCAGCCGGCCCGGCTCGAACATCACCTTCAACCCGAGCTTGGTGACATGCCTCCTGACGATCTGGGCATAGGCATCGGGCAGCGGCGGCGGGTTGTTGTCGACGCGATAAGGGATGCCGAGGCCGCCGCCGAGGTCGATATGCTCGATGGCATGGCCGTCGGTGCGCAGCGCGCCGACCAGATCGACAAGCAGAGCGAAGGCGTCGTCGAAAGGCTGCAGTTCGGTGATCTGGCTGCCGATATGGGTGTCGATGCCGGTGATCTTGATACCGGGAAGCTTTGCCGCGCGGGCATAGACCTGGCGGGCCTTCTGCCACGGGATGCCGAACTTGTTCTCGGCCTTGCCAGTGGAGATCTTCTTGTGGGTCCTGGCGTCGACATCGGGATTGATACGTAGCGAGATCGACGCCACCTTGCCAAGTGCGGCGGCTCGCGCCGACAGCAGTTCGAGTTCAGGCTCGGATTCAACGTTGAAGCAGAGGATGCCGGCGGCAAGGGCAAAGTCCATTTCACGCGCGGTCTTGCCGACGCCCGAAAACAGGATCTTGCCTGCCGGGATGCCGGCGGCCAGCGCCCGGCGCAATTCACCTTCCGAAACCACATCGGCGCCGGCGCCGAGCTTCGCCAGCGTGCGCAGAACGGCCTGGTTGGAATTGGCCTTCATGGCGTAGCAGACCCGCGCGTCGAGCCCGGCAAAGGCTTGCGCGAACACCCGGTAGTGTCTGGTCAAGGTGGCCGTCGAATAGCAGTAGAACGGCGTGCCGACCTGTGTAGCGATATCGGGGATCGCCACGTCCTCGGCATGGAGCACGCCGTCGCGGTAGTCGAAATGGTTCACTCGAGTGGTTCCGGAAAGTTGGGGCACGATGAGACCGGGTTTGGAAAGACCAACCCCGGTGTCATCGGCTCTAGATCAGCGGGTCGAGGATGAATTTCTTGTCCACGACCGGTTTTTCCGGCTCCGGCGGCACAGGCTGGTGAGCCTTCGAGGCGTCCTTGCGCGCTTGCACGGCTGCCTCATAGGGCGTGTCGAGACCGCCCCTCCTACCGCAGGCCGAAACGGCCGCGATCGCAACCAGCAGCGTCAGCGTCACCAAAATCCTGCTTCCGGTCATCGATCCATCCGTCCGAAACGTTTGCCAGCCGCCGCTTTTAGCCGAGTTCTCAGCGTATTGCACCCCGGATATTGCTGGTCGCAATATCCCCCGGATATTGCTGGTCGCAATATCTGGCATCACGCTTTCGCCAGTCGCTTTTTCCAGGCTCGGATCTGCTTCCTCACTTCCGACGGCGCGGTGCCGCCGAAACTGGTGCGGCTCTTGACCGAGTTCTGCACCGCCAGCACCGAAAATATGTCCGCCGTGATGCCGGGATTGATCGACTGCAAATCCTCCAGCGAAAGCTTCTCCAGCCCCACCTTCTTGTCTTCGGCCAGTGCCACCGCCCGGCCGGTGACATGATGCGCCTCGCGGAACGGCAGGCCGAGCGTGCGCACCAGCCAGTCGGCGAGGTCGGTCGCTGTCGCGTGGCCGGAGCCGGCGGCCTTCTTCATCGCGGCTGCGTTGATCGTCATGTCCGAGACCATGCCGGTCATCGCGGCCAGCATCAGGTCGAGCGTCTCGGCGGCATCGAACGCCGATTCCTTGTCTTCCTGCATGTCCTTGCCATAGGTCAAAGGCATGCCCTTCATCACCGTCAGCAGGCCGACCAGATGGCCGGTGACGCGGCCGGTCTTGCCGCGCACCAGTTCGGCGGCGTCAGGGTTCTTCTTTTGCGGCATGATCGAGGAGCCGGTGGAAAACGAGTCCGACAGCCTGACGAAACCGAACTGCGGCGTCGACCAGATGATGATCTCCTCGGCCAGCCGCGACAAATGCGTGGCGCAGATCGCGGCAAGAGCGAGGAATTCGAGAGCGAAATCGCGGTCCGAAACGCTGTCGAGCGAATTGCGCATCGGCTCGCGGAAGCCGAGCGCCTTGGCGGTCTGGTGACGGTCGATCGGGAAACTGGTGCCGGCGAGCGCTGCGGCACCGAGCGGGCTTTCGTCCATCCGTTCGATCGCATCGCGCACACGCGACAGGTCACGCGAAAACATTTCGACATAGGCCATGCAGTGATGGCCGAAGGTCACCGGTTGTGCCGCCTGCATATGGGTAAAGCCCGGCATCACCGTTGCCGCATGCTCCTCGGCCCGCTCCAGCAGCGCCTTGATCAACCCTTTCAGCGCCTCGGCGACGCGAAAGCACTCGTCCTTGACCCACAGCCTCAAATCGACCGCCACCTGGTCGTTGCGCGAGCGGGCGGTGTGCAGCCGGCCGGCGGCCGGGCCGATCAGATCGGCAAGGCGTGCCTCGATGTTCATGTGGATGTCTTCGAGCCGAGTCGAGAACTCGAAGGTGCCGGCCTCGATCTCTTTCAGGATCGTGTTCAGCCCGTGAGCGATTTTTTCTTGATCGGCTGCCGAAATAATGCCCGTTTGCGCCAGCATCTCGCTATGGGCGATCGAGCCTTTGATGTCCTGGGCATAGAGTTTACGGTCGAACGAGATCGACGCGTTGATGGCTTCCATGATCGCGGCCGGACCCGAGGCAAAACGTCCGCCCCACATCTGGTTGCTGGTCTTCTTGTCGCTCATGGCTATAACCCGTGCTTCGGAGCAGTTTTGAGAAAATGGCAGACGGTAATAGATTCTTCCCGGCCCCGCGCCTGATCTTCGCCGCCTTGGTGGCAGGCGCGCTGGCCGGCGCGGTCGCGGTATATGTCAGCGAGAGCCGGTCTGGCAACAATGCACCGGCACAAGCGGCCGTCGGCGAGAGCAAGGACGACGTTGCCTGCGCGGCCAAGAGCGACCGCGCCAAGAAGGTCGCGGCCTCCGCCACCGGGGAGGTCGCCGCGCTTTTGCCGGCCGATCCGCCGCAATCCCTAAAGAGCCTCGCCTTCAATGGCCCGGACGGCAAGCCGATGACGCTTGCCGATCATGCCGGCAAGACGGTGCTGCTCAACCTGTGGGCGACATGGTGCGCGCCGTGCCGAGCCGAAATGCCGGCGCTCGATGCACTGCAGAAGGAAAAGGGCAGCGATGCCTTTCAGGTGGTCGCCGTCAATGTCGATGCCGGTGACGATACGAAGCCGAAGAAGTTCCTCAGCGATACCGGCGTCAAGACGCTCGGCTATTTCAGGGATTCGACGATGGGGCTGTTCAACGACCTCAAGACGCGCGGCTTGGCGCTCGGCCTTCCCGTCACCATGCTGATCGACGGCGAAGGCTGCCTGATCGCCCATATGAATGGCCCGGCCGAATGGTCGGGGCCGGATGCCAGACGACTGGTCGAGACCGCACTCAAGCCCGAAAGCCTCTAAAAGGGCGTCGTTGTCCCAAAGCCGCTATACCCTTTGGGCGATCAGGCCCTGTTCAGACCGAGCGCGGGCGCGGGCGCGAAGGCGTGTTTTTCCGGAGCAGGGGTGGTTGATTTCTTCTGGTGGAAGCCGGCCGCCCGCGCTCGTCAGGCGATGCGGACCGTCACGACAAGTGCCTCGTGATCGGAGCTCGGCCTGCCGTCCGCCAGCACAGCCGGAAGAACGGCAGGAGCCGTTGCGACAAGGCCGCGCGTGAAGAACCAGTCGATGTGGCCGATCGGGGTGGGATCGCCGGCCTCGCGTCGCTGCGTGGGCAGGTCGAGCTTGTTGGCGGGCTTCCAGTCGTAACCGCGCCCGGCGAGGACCGCGAACAGTGGTTCATGGCGTTCGACATCGATCAGCCGGTCCGGCTCTGCCGCGATGCGCGCCGCCCAGGCGTCGGGATCGTCATTGCGCTCCTCATGGGTTGACGTCAGCGTGTTGAAGTCGCCGCCAAGCAAGACCGGCGCCTGCGAATCGTATTTGTCGATGGCATCGAGGAGATGGCTGGTCTGGATGGCACGGCCGGCGGGATCTGTGCGGTTTTCCAGATGCACCGAGACCACCGTCACCCTGCGGTCACCGATCCGCACCTGGCCACCGATGGCCATGCGTCCGCCGATGCGCGGCTGGCCGCGTTCCGGCCGGAACCAGCCGCCAGCCGCCTCGAGGCGGACCAGGAAAGGGCGAAGTAGTGGGATGGCGCTGGTCACGGCATTGCCATGGAAGCCTTCTGTATTCTGGGCCGTGCCGGTTGCGGCCTGCTCAGCCTCGTTGCCGCCGCCGAGCTCGACGAATTCGACACCATAGGCGAAGGCATGGCCGAGTCGGTCGGCAAGAACACGCAAAGGATGGCCGTTGCCTGAGCGCACCATGCCTTCGTCAACCTCGGACAGCAGCACGACATCGGGAGCCTGGCCGGCAAGCGTGGCCGCGATAGCATCGCCATGGCGCAGCCGTTCGACGTTCCAGGCCACGACGGTGAGCGTTTCGCCGGCGCTTTCGCGTGAAGTCTTGCCGCCGATTTCGATCTGGCCAAGTGCCGGTGTGGCGGCAGCCAGGCGCAGATGGGTGGCGCTGTCGCGTGGCCCGTCGCGCATGGCCTGGCGCTCAGCGAGTGGAACATGCGTCAGCTGTGGCACCAGCATTTCATTCATCCCTTAGCCGGGTAATCATGACAGCTCTTCAGGGTCTTTACGTCCTCGGCAGCCGCCCTAGCTACCTAGAGCGCCGGCATGACATTTTCATGCCGGCGCAACCGCCGGAGAGGAGAAGAGACGGGCTGTCCACAGGCCTGAGAGGCCACAGCAGAACTGTCACATACCTTCTCTAAGAGAGCGTGCAAGGACTTGCGCAAGACCCTTGTCAACAGCCACTCAAGAGGGAAGAAATCATGACCATCATCAAGCGGGGCTTCGCCGCCCTTGCCGCTGGCGCGCTCAGCGCAGCGCTTGCCATGCCTGCCGTCGCAGAGCCGGTAAAATTCGATTTCTGGTTCGGCCTTTCGGGCGATCTCGCCCGCGTCGTCGACACGCTGTGCAAGAACTTCAACGCCTCGCAGACCGACTATGAAGTCGTCTGCACCAGCCAGGGCAATTACGACGCCACGCTGCAGAACACGATCGCCGCCTTCCGCGCCGGCAAGCAGCCGGCCGTCGTCCAGGTCTATGACGTAGGCACCGCCACCATGATGCTGTCGGGCGCCTACAAGCCGGCCGACAAGCCGATGGAAGAAAACGGCTACAAGATTGACTACGCCGACTATTTCCCCGGCATCGCGCGCTACTATGCGACCTCGAAGGGCGAGATGCTGTCCTTCCCGTTCAATTCGTCGACCCCACTGATGTACTGGAACAAGGACGCCTTCGCCAAGATCGGCAAGACCGAGGCGCCGAAGACCTGGGAAGATGTCGCAGCCGACCTCCAGGCATTGAAGGACGCCGGCTACGAGTGCCCGATGGCGATCAACATCTCCGCCAATGAAAGCTGGCAGCTGATGGAGCAGTTCTCGGCGCTCCACAACCAACCAGTCGCCACCAAGAACAACGGCTATGACGGCCTCGACGCGCGTCTGGAAGTCAACAAGACCAAGTTCGTCCAGTACGTCACCGATCTCAAGAAGTGGTATGATGCCGGCCTGATCAAGATCAAGTCCAAGGACCTCGGCCAGGATATGGTCCAGGCCTTCGCTTCCGGCACCTGCCAGGTCATCCTGACTTCGGTCGGCGATCACGGCACCGTCGGCAAGACCCAGAAGGAAGGCATGAACTGGGATGTCGCCGAACTGCCGGTCTATGCCGGTACCGAGCGCAAGAATTCGCTCGTCGGCGGCGCTTCGCTATGGGTTCTCTCGGGCAAGTCGGATGCGGAATACAAAGGCGCAGCCGCGTTCCTCAACTTCATCCACGACCCCAAGACCGCATTGTTCTGGTCGACCAACACCGGCTACATCCCGGTGACCAAGTCGGGCTTCGACTACATGAAGTCCACCGGCTTCTACGACAAGGCGCCCTACAAGGGCCGTGAAGTCGCGATCGCCAGCCTGACCGCGTCCGAGCCGACCGAAATCACCCGCGGTGTGCGGCTGGGCAATTTCACCCAGATCCGCGCCGAGTTCGGCACGCAGATGCAGGCGATCTTCGCCAACAAGGTCAGCGTCCAGGAGGGCCTCGATACGCTGGTCAAGAATGGCGACGCCATCCTCGACCGCTTCCAGCAGACCTATCCGGGCAAGACCCTGCCCTGATCTCGGAATCTACGCGGCCGCCCGCCGGTCTTCTCCGAGCATGATCCGTGGACAAACGGAAACCGTTTGTCCGTAAAAACGGGTTTCCACTTTTCGGGATCATGCTTGGGTCGACGGGCGGCCATTTCGTTATTAATCTTGCTCTAAGTGGCCGTTGAGCGGCATCGGCGGACCGATGGAAAAACGCGTTACCTTTGGCAGCTGGACGATCGGCATCCTTTTCGCGGTGCCTCAGCTCCTCTTGATCTTCACGTTCTTCTACTGGCCCGCCGGTCAGGCCGTGTACTGGTCGCTGACGCTGCAGCAGCCCTGGGGCGGCGGCAATGTCTGGGTCGGGCTCGACAATTTCCGCTCGATCCTGTCCAACGCCGACTACTGGAATTCGATCACCGCCAGCCTGGTCTTTGCCGCGATCAGCACCGGGCTTGCGATGTTCGTCGCGCTGGTGCTCGCGGCGCTGACCGACCGCCAGCTTGCCGGCTCGCGCTTCTATCGCGTGGTGCTGATCTGGCCTTACGGCATCGCGGCCCCTGCGCTGGCGCTGGCGTTCCGCTTCATTCTGGCGCCGGAGGCGGGGTTCCTTTCCGTCATCAACCGGATGTGGCCAGGGATCTGGGATCCGGGTCTCGATGGCGCGGATGCCATGGCGTCGATCATCGTCGCCTTCTCGTGGAAATATGTCGGCTACAACTTCATTTTCTTCCTGGCCGCGTTCCAGGCCATCCCGCGTTCGCTGATCGAGGCAGCGGCGATGGACGGGTCCGGGGTCGTCAGACGTTTCTGGGACATCCAGTTCCCGCTGATCACGCCGACGATCTTCTTCCTGCTGGTCATCAACATCACCGAGAGCTTCCAGGATTCGTTCGGCATCGTCGACATCATGACCTCGGGTGGGCCGGCGAACGCCACCAATTTGATGGTCTACAAGATCTATTCCGACGGCTTCAAAGGCCTCGATTTTTCCGGCGCCGCCGCGCAGAGCATCATCCTGATGGTGCTCATCATCGTGCTTACCATCTTCCAGTTCCGCTTTATCGAGCGGCGCGTGCACTATCAGTGAGACGGTCATGGTAGAGCGCACCCCCATCCTGAACTTCGTCACGCACCTTGTGCTGTTCATCGGGTTTTTGTTGGCGATCGCGCCTTTCGTGATCGTGGTGATTGCCTCGTCGCACAATCTGAAGGACGTCAACGACGTGCCGATGTCCCTGCTGCCGGGTAGCGATTTCTGGCTCAACATCAAGACGGCGTGGACGACGGCCGATCTCGGCCCCAAGCTGCTCAACAGTTTCATCGTTGCCACGGGGGTCGCGGCGGGCAAGGTGATAATTTCGGCGCTTACGGCCTTTTCGATCGTCTATTTCCGCTATCCCGGCCGCACCTTCATCTTCTGGCTGATCTTCGTCACCCTGATGCTGCCGCTGGAAGTGCGCATCGTCCCGACCTACGCGGTCGTTGCCAATGTGCTTACGCCCTATCAGGCGATTCTCGACGTGACCGGCATAAGCTGGCTCATAGAAAAGGTTTCGGGCGTTCAGGTCTCGCTGAACCTAGGGCTGCTCAATTCTTATCCCGGGCTTATCCTGCCGCTGGTCGCGACGGCCACCGGCACCTTCCTTTATCGGCAGTTCTTCCTGACGATACCGGACGAATTGACCGAGGCGGCGCGCATGGACGGTGCCGGCGCGCTGCGCTTCTTCATCGATGTTCTGCTGCCGCTGTCGCGCACCAACATGGCGGCGCTTGGAACCATCATGTTTCTGTATGCATGGAACCAGTATTTGTGGCCGCTGCTCATCACCACGGATCAATCCCATGCGATGGCGGTCACCGAACTCAAGCAACTCATTCCCAACGTCGGCGGCATTCCCGAATGGAACATCGCCATGGCCGGCACACTCATCGTCATGCTGCCGCCGCTGATCGTCGTCGTGGCCATGCAGCGCTGGATCGTGCGCGGCCTGATCGCCACCGAGAAGTGACTTCAGAAGGATAGAGCCGATGGCCTCCATCACCATTCGCGACGTCAAGAAGAGCTACGCCAAGTTGCAGATTGTGCACGGCGTCGACCTCGACATCGCCTCGGGCGAATTTGTCGTCATTCTCGGGCCTTCCGGCTGCGGCAAGTCCACGCTGCTCAGGATGATCGCTGGGCTGGAAGAGATTTCCGGTGGCGAGATCGCCATCGACGGCACCGTGGTCAACAAATTGGAGCCGCGCGAGCGCGGCTGCGCCATGGTGTTCCAGAACTACGCGCTCTATCCGCATATGAGCGTGGCGCAGAACATCGGCTATTCGCTCAAGGTGGCCGGCGTCCCCGCCGCCGAGCGCCAGCTGCGCGTCCAGGCGGTTGCCCGCACGTTGGAGCTCGAGCATCTGCTCGACCGCAAGCCGATGGCGCTGTCCGGTGGCCAAAGGCAGCGCGTCGCCATGGGCCGGGCGATGATCCGCGAGCCCAAGGTGTTCCTGTTCGACGAACCGCTGTCCAACCTCGATGCCAAGCTGCGCGTTCAGATGCGTTCGGAGATCCGCAAGCTGCATCGCCGGCTGAATGCCACCTCGGTCTTCGTCACGCATGACCAGGTCGAGGCGATGACGCTAGCCGACCGGCTGGTGGTCATGAATGGCGGCCGCGTCGAGCAGGTCGGCACGCCGGCCCAGATCTATAGCCGTCCGGCCAGCCGCTTCGTCGCCACTTTCGTCGGTGCGCCGGCCATGAACATCCTCGAAGGCACAGTTGATCTCGACGGGCTGTCGCTGCTTGGCGGCAGCCGGCGCCTAGCCATGGCACGCGCGGGGCTGCCGGTCGGCACGAAGGTAGCGATGGGTATCCGGCCTGAAGCCGTCCGCCTGGTGGCGCCGGGCACGGCAGGCGCGCTCGATGCCACAGTCGATCTCGTCGAGGAGCTGGGCGCGGGACGCGTCATCTATGTCGATCTCGACGGTGCGTCGTTCTCCGTGATGACCTCGGAGGCCGTCCACCCCGAACCGGGCAGCGCGGTCGGCCTGAAGATTTCGCCGGAGGATATGCATTTCTTCTCGTCGGATACGGGAACACGTCTCGAGGTCTTCAAGGCCTCGGTGCCGGAACCGGCACTCTAATTTCTGAAGCCGCCAGTCATCGCCGATGACGGGCAGGCACCACCGACAAGTCCAAGAAGCGCGCAATGAAAATTATCCAGGTCACCGATGTCCATCTTGGCCGGCAAGGCGAGCGCCGCTATGGCGCAGACCTGCATCAGCGGCTGGCTTCATGCATCGCGCACATCAATGCGCATCACGCCGATGCCACGCTTTGTGTCTTCACCGGCGATCTGACCGAGACCGGCGCGCCCGAGAGCTATGCCGATCTCAGGACAGCCCTGAGCACGCTGTCGGTGCCCTGGCGGCTGCTGCCGGGAAACCACGATCGGCGGGCCAATCTTGTCGCGGCGTTTCCCGAGATTCCGCTCGATGAGAACGACTTCGTGCAGTCGGCCCATCAAACGGCCGACGAGGTGCTGCTGTTTCTCGACTGCCTGGCGGAAGGTCGCGTCGAAGGCGAATTGTGCGACAGGCGACTAGCCTGGCTCGAAGCCCGGCTCGAAGAAGCGGCCGGCCGGCCGGCCTATGTCTTCATGCATCATCCGCCGGTCGCGCTCGGCCTGCCGCAGCTCGATCCGCTTGCCCTTGAGCAGCCCGAACGGTTGCTCGGCCTGCTGCGGCGCCATGGCAATGTCCGCCACATCTTCTTCGGTCACGTCCATCGCGACATTGCCGGCACGGTCGCCGGCATTGCGTTCTCGGCGCAGCGCGGCCTGCATGCCAGGTTCGAGCTTGCGCTTGACAGATCGAGCGAGATTGTCGAGCAGGCGCCGCCTTCCTACGCGGTCGTCCTCATCGACAGCGCCAACGAGCACGTGGTCGTGCACGGTTGCGATTTTCTCGAACAATGGCCGATCTATTCCGGCGAAACCGGCGAGCGCCTCACGGCGTGAGCCGGCCACCCCGCGTTGAGGCGCGGTGCGGCGGCGCCTTCGATCAATCAGGCGAAGACATGCGCTTTTCCCGATACGGTCAGCCGGACGATCTCGCCGACCGCCGGCGCGTCCATGCCCGGTTTGCGCAGGACCAGCGGCGTGTTGCCGATCGCGGCCGCATCGGGCGGATCGGCATTGTTCAAGAGCCGCACCGCGATCGTGCACATCGAGCCGGCGAATTCCGATTCCGTCACTTCGCCGAACAGCATGTCCGAGGTGCCCGACATGCCCTCGCGCGACGTTCTTTTCAGCGCGATCTGCTCCGGCCGCAGCATGATGCGGGCGATATCGCGGCTGTCATTGGTATCGACCGCGATGCGGCCAAGCGGCGAGTTGGCGAAGCCGCCTGATATCTTTGCCGGCAGGATGATGGCGTCGCCGAGGAACTCGGCGATCATCCTGTCCTTCGGCTTGAGATAGAGGTCGCGCGGCGTCCCTACCTGCGAGAACCTGCCGTCGCGCATCACCGCGACCTGGCTGGCGAAGGACAGCGCTTCGGCCTGGTCGTGCGTGACCAGGATGGTGGTGATGCCGGCGGCTTCCAGAAGCTCGGCCACCGCCTTGCGCATCGAGGCGCGCAGGCCGGTATCCAAGGCCGAGAACGGCTCGTCGAGAAGCATCAGCCTGGGCTTCATCGCCATGGCGCGGGCGAGCGCCACACGCTGCTGCTGGCCGCCGGAGAGTTCGTGCGGGCGGCGTTTGAGGATCGCCTTGTCGAGGCCGACGATATAGGCGAGCTCGACGATGCGTTCGGTGCGCTTGTCCTCGCCGCGACCCATGCCGAAACCGATATTGTCACCAATGGTCAGATGCGGGAACAGCGCACCATCCTGCGCCACCACGCCGATGCCGCGGCGATGCGCCGGTACCGCAGCGCCGCCATTGGCCAGCACCTCGCCGTCGAGCATGATGCGGCCCTGGTCCGGGGCCTCGAAGCCGGCGATCAGCCGCAGCAAGGTCGTCTTGCCGCAGCCGGACGGGCCGACAATCGCCGTGCGGCTCCCGCTGGCGACGTTCAGGTCGACGCCGGCAAGGGCGGCCACCGGGCCGTAATGCTTGGTGAGGCCGCTGATTTCGAGAAAACTCATCGTCCGGCCATCCGTTTCGACTGGACATAGAGCAGCCAGGTCAAGGGAAGCGACATCGCCACCATGATGAAGGCGTAAGGTGCCGCGGAGGCATAATCAATCTCGCCGCTATAGGACCAGAAGGCCATCGCCAACGTGCGGGTGCCGTTCGGCGCCAGCATCTGGGTCGCGGTCAGTTCGTTCATGATGCCGAGCGCCACCAGCGCCATGCCAGCCGCGGCACCTGGCGCCGACAGGCGGATCGTCGTTGACCACAGCGCCTGCAGCGGCGGCCGGCCGAGGCTGGAAGCGGCGCGTTCGAGTTCGACCGGTGCCTGCGCGATCGACGCCCGCAGGCTGACCAGCGCGCGCGGCAGGAACATTAGCGCATAGGCAACCAGGATGGTGAACAGGGTCTGGTAGAGCGGCAGCGCGATGCGCACGGTGATGGTGACCAGCGCCAGCGCAATGACGACCCCCGGCAACGAGCCGACGATGTAATTGCAGCCCTCCAGCAGACGCTGCAATGGCCCCGGCGCGCGGACCGAGATCCAGGCCATTGGCATCGCGGCGACCGTGGCGAGCAATGCGCCGGCGAGCGCCAGGAACAGCGTCTGGCCAAGCGCCAGGCCGATCTCGTCGAAGCGCCAGACATCGGCGCCACCGGCGGCAAGCCAGCCGCCGATGGTGACGAACGGCACGCCGAGCGCCAGCAGCGTGGTGATGACAAGCAAGAGCAAGCTCGGGATGGTGGCGCGTCCGAGGCTTGTGCGCTGCTGATAGCGCGCGGCGCCGGAGCCGACACGAGCATAGCGTTCCTCGCCGCGCACCAGCACTTCGAGGCCGAGCAGCACGAAGCAGCAGCTCACCAGCGCGCCAGCCAGCATGTTGGCGGCCGGTCCGTTGAAGGTCGACTGGAACTGGTCGACGATCGCCGTGGTGAAGGTGTCGAAGCGGATGAAGACATAGAGGCCGTACTCGGCCAGCAGGTGCAGGCCGACCAGCAGCGAGCCGCCGCAGATGGCGAGCCGCAATTGCGGCAGCACGACACGCCAGAAGACGCGCCAGGGTCCAAGGCCGAGTGCGGCGGCGGCGTCCTCCAGGGCGGGATCGAGACGGCGCAACGCCGCCGACACCGGCAGATACAGGAACGGGAAATAGGCGATCACGGAAACCAGCACGCCGGCCCACAGGCCGTGCAGTCCCGGCACCATGGTGATCCAGGCATAGCTGTGCACGAAAGCCGGTATGGCGAGCGGCGCCACGCACAGCCAGGCCCAGAGCCGGGCCGCCGGCAGGTCGCTGCGCTCGGTCAGCCAGGCCAGCGCAACCGACAGCACGATGGTGATCGGCACGGAGAGCGCGACCAGCAGGACAGTATTGACCAGAAGCTCGCCGACACGCGGCCGGAAGACCAGCGCCGAGACGGTCTCCCAACCGGTCTGCACCGCGATCCAGATGATGAAGGCAAGTGGCACCAGCGCCAGCAGCGCAACGAAGATGGCGGCGACGACCAGCCAAAGCGGTGCGCGTCGGCGCGCCCTTCGGCCTGTGCCCAAAGGCAGGCCCGAGCGCGCGAGATCGACCGCAGACTGCATCAGGTCAGACGCCGTGCCGTTGCCGTCCAGCGGCAGCAATTGAAGGGCCGCGATCGCGGTAGGGAACACAGCGTGTCGTCATCGACGAATGCCATCTCGAAAAACAAAATCACTCCCGCGGAAGGCGAATTTCCGCGGGAGCGTGGTCGGTTGTCCTTTTAGGAGGAATGACAACTAAAGCAAGCCGGCTGCCGTCATCAGATCGGTGACCTTCTTGGAGTTCAGCGTCGTAGCATCGACCTTCGGTGCCTGCAGATCGGCGAGCGGCACCAGCTTCGGGTTAGACTTCGCACCCTTGCCGACCGCGTATTCGAAGGAATCGCCAGTCTTCAGCACGTCCTGGCCGCCCTTGCCGGTCACCCATTTCAGAAAGGCCTGGGCTTCCTTAGGATGCTTGCTCGAGGCCAGCACACCGCCGCCGGAGATCGAAACGAACGCGCCCGGATCCTGGTTCTTGAAATAGTGCAGCTCGACATTCTTGCTGTTTTCACCGGTCTTGGCCTGATCGCCGAAGTAGTAATAGTGGTAGATCACGCCTCCTTCGATCTCACCGGCATTGACCGCCTTCATCACCGTGCTGTTGCCCTTATAGGCGGTGAAATTGGTCTTCATCGCCTTCAGCCAGTCCGCCGTGGCGGCCTCGCCCTTGAGCTGAAGCAGCGCGCTGACGATGGCCTGGAAATCGGCGCCCGACGGGGAGGCGGCCCAACGGCCCTTCCAGCTCGGATCGGCGAGGTCAAGCATCGACTTGGGCAGCTGGTCGGCGGTCAGCTTGGTCTTGTTATAGGCAAAGACCGTGCTGCGCGCGGCGACGCCGACCCATTTGCCGCTGGCCGGCTGATAGTCCTGCGGAACCTGTGCCAGCGTGTCGGCGTCGACCGGTGCGAACAGGCCTGATGTCTCGACCAGCACCATGGCCGGTGAATTTTCGGTCAGGAAGACGTCGGCCGGCGAAGACGTACCTTCGGCGACGATCTGGTTGGAGAAGTCGCTGTCGCCGCCATTGCGCACGGTGACCTTGATGCCGGTTTCCTTGGTGAAGCCTTCGGCCCACGCCTTGGTCAGGTTTTCATGCTGGGCGTTGTAGACAATGATGCCATCATCTTCCGCCATCGCCGGGCCGCCGATCAGGCTGATTGCCAGCGCGGTGGCGCCGACGAGGGTGGAAAGAGCGTATTTCATGGCATTGTCCTCGATCTCGGGGAGTCTTCAGTCTGTCACGGCTGCACCTATCGATACATGACAAGGATAGTCAACATTGTCTTGCGGATTTTAATCAGACGCCGAGGCACAAACTTTCGTGATTTGCCGGTAATTTGGCTTGGACATTATTTCGCCGGCCACGTAACAAATCAGCGCCGAGACGCGAAAATCGGGGGAGTAACTCTTGTGAGCGGCAAGGATGAGGCCGAGCTTTCCCGGCTGATGCGGGCCGCGATCGCGGGAGACGAGAAGGCCTATGCCGACTTTCTGCACCGGATTGCCGCGCTGGTGCGCGGTTTTGTTCGGCGCAAGATCGTGCAGGGC
>NZ_RZQG01000569.1:0-3956 GCF_003998635.1 Mesorhizobium sp. M7D.F.Ca.US.004.03.1.1 | reverse complement strand
GAGTTTGAAGGGCTGCGCGCATAAAATCGATCCTATCGGCGCGAACGGCGATTCGGTCAACTCGACTGTAATTCTATCAACGGCTTTCTTTGTGGCGTTACGACGACCTGGCCATCGGAACGACGGTGGTCTCCTTGATCTCCTCCATCACGAACGACGCGGAGACATCAGACAGCGCCACCTTGGCGATCAGCCGCTGGTAGAGCCGGTCATAGGCCTTCACGTCTGCGACGCGGGCGCGCAAGACATAATCGAGGTCGCCGGACATGCGGTAGACGCCGGTGATCTCGGAAAAGCCGGTCACCGCCGCCCTGAATTTCTGCAGCCACTCCGGATCGTGGTTGGACGTGCGGATCAGGATGAAGACCGAAAGGCCAAGTCCGAGCTTTTCGGCATCGACCAGCGCCACCCGACCGGTGATGATGCCATCTTCCTCCAGCCGCTTCACCCGGCGCCAGCAGGCATTGCGCGACAAGGCCACCCGTTCCGACAGCTGGTCGACCGACAGCGTGCCGTCGCGTTGCAGCTCGGTGAGCAATTTTCGATCGATTTCATCGATATCGAGTGCCATGTGGGATGTTTGTCCCATGATCTGGCTGATTACAAGGATATTTTGAGACCGATGAACCGGCGAGGCGTGTCAGGATACTCATATCAGGAACTCAGACGCTGAAGGGGAACCAGCATGTCGGTCGCAAGGATTTTCACCTCTCATCCAGCCAAGGTTGGCGAGACGTATCTCAGTCATATGGCTTTTGCCGCCTGGTTCTCGTCGCGGCTGCTGCTGGCGGCGGGCGCCGCGCTCGTTCATGCTTTCTTGCCATTTCTGTTTGAGACTACCGCCAGCCGAATCGTTCGCGAGCTTTACGAGCGGACGCACAACAGAGGCACGCACGCGACCAAGGAGCCCGCGGCTCTTATGGATCGCGCCTAGAGGACGACAGAAGCGATGTGCCGATGGGCGGCCTATCTCGGTGAAGCGGTCTTTCTCGAAGACATCCTCACCGCGCCCTGTCACTCGTTGATCGCCCAGAGCCATTGCGCCCAGGAAGCAAAATCGCCGACCAATGGCGACGGCTTTGGCCTTGCCTGGTATGGCGACCGCCCGGAGCCGGGTCTCTATCGCGATATCCTGCCGGCCTGGTCCGATCCCAATCTGAAGAGCCTGTGCCGGCAGATCAAATCCGGCCTGTTCCTCGCCCATGTGCGGGCGTCGACCGGCGGCGCCACCAGCCGCATGAACTGCCATCCGTTCATCTCCAGCTCCTGGTCGTTCATGCACAACGGCCAGATCGGCGGCTTCGACAAGATCCGCCGTGCGCTGGAGAACTCGCTGTCCGACGCCGTCTTCGACCAGCGCGAAGGCACCACCGATTCCGAACTCTTCTTCCTGCTGATGATCGACGAAGGATTGGCCACCGATCCGCAAGGCGCCGTCTCCCGCGCCACCAGCCGCGTGCTCGAAGCCTCGCGCCGCGCCGGCCTAGAACCGGCGCTGAAGCTCACCGCCGCCTTCTCGGACGGGCAGGCGCTGCATGCGGTGCGCTATGCCACCGACGCCCACGCTCCGACGCTCTACACTTCTGTCCTGCGCAAGGGTGGCGGCCGCTGCATCGTCTCTGAACCCTTCGACCGCGAGGGCGGCGACTGGCAAGCGATCCCGCCATCGAGTTTTGTCACCATCACCGGCGATGACATGGCCATTCGGCCATTTGCTCCGATTGCGGCGAAGCTGGCGCTGGTCGGGTAGGTTTCTTCGCCAACTGGTAGCGTCGCGGGCCAGCGCCGACCTCAACAGACTATCGGCACAATTCCGATCAAACGCGGCCAATCCTCGAATGCTCAACTCCGCTTGAAATCGCGCCGCTATCCGCCATTTGATCAGGCACGCGCCGCCAAGCCGGAGCATTCACTATGGACCCCGTCTTTTCCTCGACTATCGATCTCGCCGCCGCCATCGCCGCGCGGAAAATCTCCGCCGTCGAAGCACTCGACGCCCACCTGGCGCAGATCGATGCCCACAACGAGGCCGTCAACGCCGTCATCTCGCTTGACAGGGATGGCGCCCGCGAGTGTGCCAAGAGGGCAGACGCAGCCCAGGCGCGCGACGAGGCTCTCGGACCTTTGCATGGCGTGCCGTTCACGCTGAAGGACATGCATGAAACGGCAGGCGTGAAGACCACGGTCGGCTTCCCGCCCTTTGCCGATTATGTCGCCAAACAGGACAGCCCGGTCGTCGCGCGGTTGAGGGCGGCCGGCGGCGTGCTGATGGCCAAGACCAATGTCGCGACCCTGCTGTCTGACTGGCAGTCGAACAATCCACTGTTCGGCCGTACCTGTAATCCCTGGAATCTCCAGCGCACGGCAGGCGGTTCCAGCGGCGGCGCGGCAGCGGCACTTTGCTCGGGGATGACGCCGTTCGACGTCGGCACCGACATGCAGGATTCGATCCGGCTGCCGGCCTCTTTCTGCGGCGTCTACGGCTTGAAGCCGACGGAGCATCGTGTCTCGCTGGCCGGCGCCTTCCCCGATCCGGGAGGAGCTGCGCGCAGCGTGCGGCTGATGTCCTGCCTCGGGCCGTTGGCGCGCAGCGTGGAAGATTTGGCGCTGATCCATCAAATCATCGCCGGCCCGGACGGGCGCGACACCGATCTTGCGCCGGTGCCGGTCGAGGACATGCCTAAGCTCGACCCTAGGACATTGCGCATCGCCTTCGCGCCGTCCTTTCCCGGGTTTCCGGTGGCCGGCGAGATCAGCGCCGCGGTCGAAAGTCTCGCAAGGCAGCTGCAAGACGCCGGCGCCGCCGTCGAAGAAGCAAAACTGCCGAAACTCGATCTGCACGACGATCTGGAACAGGGCGGCGCGCTGATCGGCATGATGATGGAGGCCGTGCAGCCGGAGCCGCCCGAGGAACCGACACCGGTGTCACGCTGGTTCGAGGCGCTCGCCCGCCGCGACAGGTCCATTCTCGCCTGGGACCGGTTTTTCGAAAACTGGGATGCCCTGCTCTGCCCGGTCGCCATGACCACCGCCTTCCCGCATTGCGAGCCGGGCACGCCGATCAAGCTCGACGGCAAGGAGCAGAGCTATTGGATGCTACCGGCCTATGGCGCCGTGTTCAACTACAGCGGCCATCCAGCGCTTTCGATCCCGTGCGGACTGGACAGCGCCGGCCTGCCGATCGGCCTGCAACTGGTCGGAAGACGCTGGTCGGAGGAGCGGCTGCTCGGCATCGCCAGGGCAATCGAACCTTTGGCCGGCGGCTTTCGCCGTCCGCCTAGCTACTGAGCGAAGCGCGACAATCGATAAGGCGCAAGCAGCCGGTCGCGCTCGCCGTCGAGGATTTCCCGGGCGGCGAACAGGCCGACGGCCGGCGCCAGCGTGATGCCGGAATGCATGACCGCGACATAGACACCGTCCACGCCCTCGGCGCGGCCGATGATCGGAAAGCCGTCGATCGGCGTTGGCCGGTAGCCGACCGTGTGGAAATCGAGTTCCAACCCGTCGCTGTCGCGCAGCATGGCTTTCATGGCCGCAAACAGTGCGTGGGCGGTGGCTTCGGCATCCATGCTCGGGTCGGCGCCGCCAAAATCCGAGCCGGCGATGATGCGGCCCTCCGCGGTCTGGCGCATGTGCAGTCGCTCGGCCAGCACCAGCCCGTTGAGCAGCTTTTTGGAGGGCCGCGAGTGGACGATCAGGCCGGGCGGCGTTTCGATCGGCAGGTTGATCCCGGCCGTCGCGGCAATCTCCGGTGAGCCGACGCCGGCCGCGATCACCACCTCGTCTGATGCAATCAGGCCATGTGATGTGTCGACACCGGTGATCCTGCCGGCGGTCTGGACCAGCGCCGTCACCGTGCTGGAGATAATACGTGCGCCAAGTCGCTCGGCGTCGGCCAGCAGCGCTTTCGTGGCTGCGACAGGCTCGGCCACCCCCTCTTCAGCCACATACAGGGC
>NZ_RZQG01000568.1:0-3959 GCF_003998635.1 Mesorhizobium sp. M7D.F.Ca.US.004.03.1.1 | reverse complement strand
GATAGCGCATGCCAGCCCATAGGCTTCGTTCTTGAGGCCGGGCCAAAGTGCTACGACGCGCGCGGTCTCGCTGTCGGCATCCTTGTAGATGGCGGCGGTCGCGGTCCAGTTGCCCTTGCGCAGGATGCCTTGCACCTGCGGCAGCAGATAGAAATCGAAATCGAGGCTTTTCAGACCCCAGTCGTGCATCAGCGCGATCTTCAGGCGGTCGAGATCGCCGAGCGGCTTGTGCATGTCGGGCTCTTCGATCTCGACATAGCACATGCGGATCGCTGAATCGCGGGCGATGACCCTGGTGTCGGCATCCTTGCGGATGGTCTGCGCGTTGATGACGGTGTCCTGCGGTACGTCGATGACGAGGTCGCCGAGGATCTGCGCCGAGCAGGAGAGGCGGCGCCGTTCGGGCAGGCCGCGGACGCGCTCATAGCGCTCTTCCTTGGCGCCCTTGGGCGTGATGTGGTCGTTGGAGGAAACGATCTTGTGCTTGGCGAAATTGCCTTCCTGCACCTCGATCTGGCAGCGCCCGCAGGTGGCGCGTCCGCCGCAGACGCTTTCGACATAGACGCCAAGCTGGCGCGCGGCATCGAGCACCGGGGTGCCGACAGGAAACCGCCCGCGCTTGCCCGACGGCATGAACAGCACGAGCGGGTCGGTGATGTTTGCAGGTGAATTCACGATTGCGCGCTTATCCTCGGCCCATCCGGGCTTCACGGCCGCCACGGCGGCGGCCGCCATTGCTGGCGCCGTCGCCCGGCGCGTTGACCTGCGTCGGGGCGGCGACCGCCTGGCCGCCTTCGGCCGGCTTGTAGTCCTTGTAGGTGCGAATCCAGTTGGTGCAGTTCTCGTCGGTGCCGTTCAGCACATTGGCGCCGCGCACGGCTTCCATTTCCTGCGGACGCACCGGGTTCATGATGGCTGATGTCATGCCGGCGCCGATCACCATCGGGATGAAGGCGGCGTTGATGCCGTGGCGATGCGGCAGGCCGAACGAGATGTTGGACAGGCCGCAGGTGGTGTTGACCTTGAGCTCCTCGCGCAGGCGGCGCAGCAGCGCGAACACCTGGCAGCCGGCGTCGCCCAGCGCGCCGATCGGCATCACCAGCGGGTCGACGACGACGTCATGCGCCGGAATGCCGAAATCGGCGCAGCGCTGCACGATCTTCTTGGCGACGGCGAAGCGCACGTCCGGGTCCATCGAAATGCCGGTCTCGTCGTTGGAGATGGCGACGACAGGCACGTTGTACTTCTTGACCAGCGGCAGGATGGCTTCGAGCTTTTCTTCCTCGCCGGTGACGGAGTTGACCAGCGGGCGACCCTTGGCGACCTTGAGAGCCGCTTCGATCGCGGCGGTGACCGAGCTGTCGATCGACAGCGGCAGGTCGACCAGACCCTGCACGATCTCCAGTGTCTGCACCAAAAGGCCGGGTTCGGTCTCGTTCGGGTTGACCGAGGTGACGCCGGCATTGACGTCGAGCATGGTGGCGCCACAGGCTGCCTGCTCGAGCGCGTCCCGGATCACGGTCTCGAAATTGCCGGCGATCATCTCGGCGGCCAGCTTCTTGCGGCCGGTCGGATTGATGCGTTCTCCGATCACGCAGAACGGCTGGTCGAAGCCGATGATGATTTCTCGTGTCGCCGAGGCGACGATGGTACGGGTCATGAAGTCTCTCCGCCGTGATATAAAGATTTCTTTATATCGTTGTCTGTTTTCATTCAAGCGAATGGGTGGCCGTCCGCGCCGTCAGTGCGCGGTCTTCACCATGTCCACCTGCGTTTCGGTAATATCGTCGTGCAGTATGTGCTCGAGCCTATCGGCGACCATCTGGTCGTCGCGACGGATCTCGCGTTTCCATGGCTGGCGGCCCTTCAGCACGCCCGATTCATCGACGATCTCGGCGACATATTCCTCCTGCCGATAGGCCATCACGTGGACGCCGGAAACGCCTGATATTTCCTTCACCTCGTTGATGATGTCGATGCAGAGCTGCTTGCCTTCCTTCTTCTGGTCCTGCGCGCCTTCCAGCCGCTTGATGACCGAATCGGGAATATGGATGCCCGGCACGTTTGAGCGGATCCACTTGGCCGTCTTGGCCGAGGCGAGGGGGCCGACGCCAACCAGGATGAAGCATTTTTCGGTGTAGCCGAGGTCGCGCACCTTTTGCATGTAGGTGCGGAACATCGGCACGTCGAAGCAATACTGGCTCTGCACGAATTGCGCGCCGGAGGCGATCTTCTTGCCCAGCCGATGCGGACGAAAGTCGATCGGCGGCGCGAAAGGATTGATCGCAGCACCGAGGAACAGCTGCGGCGGCGTCGTCAGCTTGCGGCCGGACAGGAACTTGCCGTTGTCGCGCATGATACGGCAGGTTTCCAACAGCGACATGCAGTCGAGGTCGAACACCGGCTTGGCGCCGGGTTGGTCACCGGCCTGCACGCCGTCGCCCGTGAGGCACAGCATGTTGGCGACGCCCATCGCGGCCCCGCCCAGCACGTCGCCCTGGATGGCGATACGGTTCTTGTCGCGGCAGGCGATCTGCATGATCGGCGCATAGCCCATGCGGGTCAGCAGCGCGCAAATGCCGACCGACGACATGTGGCAGTTGGCGCCGGATGCGTCGACAGCGTTGATGGCATCGACCCAGCCGTCGAAGATTTTCGCCCTGTTATAGACGTCTTCCGGATCGGCGCTGTCGGGCGGATTGAGCTCGGTCGTCACCGCGAACTCGCCGCGGCGCAGGACGCGCTCCAGCCGGCCGCGCGAGGTGTGGCCGGGCAGGGGGTCGAGCGGCAGATCGATGCCGGCCGGGTTCTCGTCGCGCTGGCGGCCGATCATGCCGACGCCCCGGTGTTCGCCGCCCCATTCTTGGCGGCAGCGGCGACTTCGCGCGCGGCGGCGGCTTGCGCTGTCACCCGCAGCCACGCCGAGGTTTCGCGCAGCGACTGGTCGACAGGCTTCTGCACGGTGAGGATTTTCTCGCTGTGCACCATGTTCTGCGAGCCTTCCCAGGCCTTGACCCAGACGCAGGGCATATCGGGCTCGACCTCGCAATTGCCGTTGGCACGCACGCCGCCGCAAGGGCCGTTGCGCAATTGCTTGGGGCAGTTCATCGGGCACGACATGCCGGTCGAGGACAAGATGCACTGGCCGCACATGCGGCAGTCGAACATGAAGCCCTTGACGCGCTTCTCGACAAATTTGATCGGCCCTTCGACACGGCCGTAGCCTATGCCTTTCCACAAGGGATGGAGGAGAAGGAACATGTCGGCGAATTTGGCGTAGAACCATTCGAGCAGGCGCGAATGCCTGATCGACCACAGCCGGACCGCGAAGGAGCGCTGCACGCGCCGCTGCGGCGATACGTCGGCCGGCTTGTAGTCGGATTTCGGCGCTGCCTTCTTGACCAGAGTGGCCTGGGTAACCGCCGGCCCATCCTTGGTAGGAATGGTTTCAGACATCTTCTTTGCCGCCCGCCTTGACCAGAGCGACCAGCCGCTCGCGGTCGTATTTCGTGTCGAGGTCGTTGAATGCCTTCTCGACCTCGGCTTCGAGGTCGTCGCCGACCGGAATGGGATCGGCCTTGCGCCATTCGGCCAGATAATCGTCAGTGCCACCGGCGCCGGTGCGCATGGCGCACATGTCGATCGCCTCGGTGAAGCGCAGCGGCAGTTCGCGCTTGGCGTTTTGCCGACCCCTCTTGACGATGACCTGGGCAGGGATGTCGCGCCAGTAGACGACGATCAGATCGGCCATGAATTCTCACTCCTCGATATCGGAGCATTGCCGGAAGCGCAGGTGGGCCGCTTGTTATGGGACGACGCGCGCGCATTCAAAAGCGACGCATTTGGATGTCGTAAAATGAAAGGTGGGTTTATTCGTCTGCAGCGTGTGCCAGCGGCGGGTTTGACGCGTCTGAATAGCCGGCGCGCGGCATGCGGTTCCAGGCGAAGAACGTGTTACC
>NZ_RZQG01000567.1:0-3979 GCF_003998635.1 Mesorhizobium sp. M7D.F.Ca.US.004.03.1.1 | reverse complement strand
GAGCCGATGCCGGCGCGCTGACGAACAACCGGCTTAGCGGAATCGTCGCGTTCCGTCGCGCCCGCCTCTGCCCTGCCGGGCATCTCCCCCACTTGGGGGGAGATTGACTGGGGCTTGGTTGGCACTTTTCCTTCGACCGGTTTTTCGGTTCGCCGCACGGTCATCTCGTCCAGCGAGTTCTTCTTGAACAGCGGCTTGGGGGCGTCGCCGGGAATGCCGAAGTCGGAACCGTGCGCCTCTTCGGCCGACTGTTTCTTGAACAGCGAGCGCGACATCGCCCCTGCCGGCGTCGGCATGTCGGTGCCCGGACCCATGGCGTCGAGCGAGGGTTTGGCGAACAGCGGCTTCTTGACCGGCACGGCGCCGTCGGCGCCCATCTCGTCGAGAACAGGCTTGCGGAAGAGGTTGGGCCGGGCTGCCTCTTCGGCGGCACGTGCCTCGTCGAGCTTGCGGAAACGCTCCTGTTCCTCTGATGTACGATGTTTGGCCACGCCCTTGTTGTGCTTGCCCTTTTCGCGACCCGAGACCGGGCTTTCCATGTCGGCATATTTGGCCAGCGGGTCTTCGGAGATGGACAGTTCCATCTCGCGCAGCCGCTTGATCTCGTCGCGAATGCGGGCAGCTTTCTCGAAATCGAGATTGGCGGCGGCGTCGCGCATCTGCTTGTCCATGGCGTCGAGATGGGCTTTCAGATTGTTGCCCATCATGGCGCCGGCGTTGTCGGTGAACTGCGAGATGTCGGCGCGGACATGGTCCTTCTCGTAGACCGAATCCAGAATGTCGGAGATGCGCGATTTGACCGATTCCGGCGTGATGCCGTTGGCCTCGTTCCACTCCACCTGCTTCTCGCGGCGGCGGTTGGTCTCGGCCATCGCCCGCTCCATCGAACCGGTGACCTGGTCGGCATAGAGGATGACCTTGCCGTCGACGTTGCGGGCGGCGCGGCCGATGGTCTGGATCAGCGAGGTTTCCGAGCGCAGAAAACCTTCCTTGTCGGCATCGAGAATGGCGACGAAGCCGCATTCGGGAATGTCGAGGCCTTCGCGCAGCAGGTTGATGCCGACCAGCACGTCGAAGGCGCCGAGGCGCAAATCGCGTAGGATCTCGATGCGCTCCAGCGTGTCGATGTCGGAGTGCATGTAGCGGACGCGGATGCCTTGCTCGTGCAGGTACTCGGTCAGGTCCTCGGCCATGCGTTTGGTCAACACCGTGACCAGCGTGCGGTAGCCGGCCTTGGTGGTGTCGCGGATCTCGCCGACGACATCGTCGACCTGGCTCTTGGCCGGGCGCACCTCGACAGGCGGATCGATCAGCCCGGTCGGGCGGATGACCTGCTCGGCGAAGACGCCGCCGGCCTGTTCCATTTCCCAGCCGCCCGGCGTCGCCGAGACAGCGACCGAGAGTGGGCGCATGGCGTCCCATTCCTCGAAGCGCAGCGGCCGGTTGTCCATGCAGGACGGCAGACGGAAGCCGTATTCGGCCAGCGTCGCCTTGCGGCGAAAATCGCCCCGATACATGCCGCCGATCTGCGGCACTGTGACATGGCTTTCGTCGATGAAGACCAGCGCATTGTCGGGAATGTATTCGAACAGCGTCGGTGGCGGATCGCCCGGCTGGCGGCCGGTCAGATAGCGCGAATAGTTCTCGATGCCGGCGCAGGAGCCGGTGGCCTCCAGCATTTCGAGGTCGAAACGGGTGCGCTGTTCCAGCCGCTGCGCCTCCAGCAGGCGGCCGGCCCGTTCGAGTTCGACCAGCCGGTGCTTGAGCTCTTCCTTGATCGACTTGATCGCCTGGTTGAGGGTCGGGCGCGGCGTCACATAGTGCGAATTGGCGTAGATCTTGACGCTTTTCAGCTCGCCAGTCTTCTGGCCAGTCAGCGGATCGAACTCGGTGATCTGCTCGATCTCGTCGCCGAACATCGAAATGCGCCAGGCGCGATCTTCCAAGTGGGCCGGGAAGATCTCGATCGTGTCGCCGCGCACGCGGAACGAGCCGCGGACGAAGTTGATGTCCTGGCGCTTGTATTGCTGGGCGACGAGATCGGCGAGCAGAGCGCGCTGGTCGAGCCGGTCGCCGATCTGCATCTGGAAGGTCATCGCGGTATAGGTCTCGACCGAGCCGATACCGTAGATGCAGGACACCGAGGCGACGATGATGACGTCGTCGCGCTCGAGCAGCGAACGCGTCGCCGAGTGGCGCATGCGGTCGATCTGCTCGTTGATCGAGGATTCCTTCTCGATGAAGGTGTCGGTGCGCGGAACGTAGGCTTCCGGTTGGTAATAGTCGTAATAGGAGACGAAATACTCGACGGCGTTTTCCGGGAAGAATTTCTTGAACTCGGAATAGAGCTGTGCCGCCAGCGTCTTGTTCGGCGCCAGGATCAAAGCAGGGCGCTGCGTCTCCTCGATTACCTTGGCCATAGTGAAGGTTTTTCCGGACCCGGTGACGCCGAGCAGCACCTGGGTGCGGTCGTTGTTGTCGACGCCTTCGACCAGATCTTTGATCGCGGTTGGCTGGTCGCCGGCCGGTTCGAAATCCGACACCATCTTGATGGTAATGCCGCCTTCGGATTTTTCCGGGCGGGCGGGGCGGTGCGGCGTCCACAGCACACCGTCCTTGTGCAGCGGATTGCCGGATTCGATCAGCGCCGACAGCGCGGCCACCGTCGCGGTGACGCTGCCCGAGGCCATCGTCTCGGCGTCTTCCAGCGAGATGTCGAGGCCGGCGACCGGATTGAGGCCGGCTGCCGTGCGCTCCCTGGCCGTTGCCGCGCCACCCATCGAGGTGCCGCGCGAACTGCGCCCCGGCGAGCTTGAGCGCTCGGGTATCTTCTTCGACGGCTTCGGCGATTTGCCGCCGTCGCCCTTGCCGACGAGACGTCCTTCCTTCTCGGCTTCCTGCTCGATCTGCTCGGCCCAATCCGCGATCGAACCGGTCAGCGGCGTGCCCGAGAGCTCTGGCTGCGGCATCTCGGCGAAGCCGCCTCTGTGCAGCGGCTCCGAGGCGTCGAGGAAATCCGTCAGCGGACTGCGCCGCTTCGGCGCGGCGCGGTCGTCGTTCGCCGTCGGCGGCGCTTTTTGATCGGGAGATTTGGCCATGTCCCGAATATGGGATTTCCTGGCCAAAATGGAAAGAGTGGGATGAGGTGAGGCGCCTCGCCGGATGCGGCTCCTGACAGAAGGCTGTCAGGAGGAGACGTTGGTTGCGTGCCTGCCCGGAAGGATCAGGCGCCGCGTGCGTTGTCCGCCGCCACACGGGTCGCCGATCCGTTCAGGCGCGGCACCACAACGAGGCGCTTGATTTTGCCTTTCTTGAAGGCGGCGAGGAAGCGCGCATAGTCCTTGAAGGCGACGCAACCGCTCGACTGGGCGTAGCGGCCCCGAAGCAGGTAGGTATGGGCCAGCAGGCCGTCGCGATTGTATTTGTTGCGGCCATCGACCGGTGTCAAGCGCAAGGCCTCCACACCATGAAAGCGCGACTCGCGCAGCGATAGATTGTAGGTGTTGGGCGGTGTCGGTCCGCGGTTCTTCTGGTTGGCATAGCGAGGCTGGTCCGCCATGGGGCCGATGCCCGAATGCGCCTCGAGCCTCGAGCCGTCAGGCATGTAGACGGTGCCGGCGCTGATGTCGTAGACGGCGACGCCATTGCTGGCTCCGCTGCTAGACCCTGGCGAGTTGAACAGGTTCCTGAATGCCTTGCCGAGGCCGCCCGAAGGCGTGTCCGGCTTGGCATAGGCCAACACATTGCCGCCATCGGCCGGTCGGCCTTGCCGCGCCGGCTTGGTCGGCTGAGCCTGCTGGACGGTCTCGCGCGCCGGCTTCGGCTGCTGGACGGGCTTGGACTGCTGCTGCACGACCTTGGGCTGCTGCGGTGCGTCGAATTGCGGGCGGCGGGTCGGCAACGGCACGTCGTCGGTGAGCGCGTCCGGCAGCGAGGCGGCATCGCCGGGTTGGTCCTGCTGGGTTTCGACGGGCGAAAC
>NZ_RZQG01000566.1:0-3990 GCF_003998635.1 Mesorhizobium sp. M7D.F.Ca.US.004.03.1.1 | reverse complement strand
GTGCAAGCCGACCGTTCTCGTCGCGCTCGACGATGGCGAAACGTGCCACCATCGAGAACAAGACGGACAGAAATTCCCCGCTTCTGCTCCATTGCCGATGTCCGAACGCCAGCATGGCCAGGAAGGTGAACAGCCAGTAGAGACCGGCGGCCAAGGCCAGCCGCGCCGGATCGTCGGGCGCCGGATCGATGAGTTCGAACCAGGCAAAGGCGAAAAACAGCAGGACGGCCGGCCAGCAGCCGAGCCATCGAGGTAGACGCCATCCTCCTTCATCATTTGCACCGAACAGGCGCGAGGCGAGACGCCACGGGCCAACCCAGGGGTTCAGCCATGACCAGAGATCGCCGAAGACGCCCTGCAGCAAGGTGATGCCAGCCCATAGCAGGGTCCAGATCACCAGAGGCAGCGGGTTGGAGAGCGGATCGCGACTGCCGAAAAGGCCTGCGGCGATGAGAATTGCAAAGCCGGCAAAGGATATCAGGCTGATCGCTGTCCGGAGGGCGTCGCCAAAGGCGAAGAGCGGCAGGCACCGGCGCCAGAAACGATCGAGCCTATTCGCCGGCAGCAGCGCCAGCACGAGGAAGCTGATGGCCACGGCAAAGGCGCCGCCGACCAGATAGTAGCCGGTGGGTAACAGCAGGACGTGGCCACGGTCGGAAGCGTGGGCCAAGGCGGGTGTGGGGAGGAGGATCAACGAAGTGACGAGGCAAATGAGCGGGATTCCCGCAGGGCGGCGTTCTACGACGCCCCCCTCTGTCCTGCCGGACATCTCCCCCACAGGTGGGGAGATTGGCAGTTCGGTCGATCGGCGCTTTTCTTGCGATGTTGAAAATTGGCGAAAGCGGAGATGAAGGCGGATCTCCCCCCAAGTGGGGGAGATGGCCGGCAGGCCAGAGGGGGGCGCCAAGGAACTCATCCTATCCAGATTGCCATCTTGGCTGGCGTGGCCACCCCTCACACCTTGACCAGTTGCTCCACGCGATCCTTCTCGCCAAAAATCCGCAAATAGCGCTCGATCTCTTTCTCATCACCCGTCGCCTTGGCCGGGTTGTCGGAAAGCTTCACCGCCGGCCTGCCATTGGCCTCGGTGACCTTGCAGACCAGCGATATGGCGTCGAGGCTGTTGGTTTCCGTCGGCGCGCAGCCTTCGAAATCATTGGTGAGGTTCGTGCCCCAGCCGAACGACATGCGCACCTTGCCCTTGAAGTGGCGGTAGGTCTCCTCGATGGTTTCGACCTCGAGCCCGTCGGGGAAGATCAGCAGCTTCTGCCGGGGATCCTTGCCCTTGTCGCGCCACCAGGACAGGATTTTTTCGCCGCCTTCGATCGGCGGCGCGCTGTCGGGGCGAAAGCCCGTCCAGTCGGCCACCCAGTCCGGCGCGTCGCGCAGGAAGGAGGCGGTGCCGAAGGCGTCGGGCAAGACGATCAGCAGATTGCCGCCATAATAGCGCTGCCAGTCCTGCAGCACCTTGTAGGGTGACTGTTTCAGTTCCTTTTCCGAATTGGCGAGGGCGGCGAACACCATCGGCAGTTCATGCGCGTTGGTGCCGAGGGCTTCGAGGTCGTTGTCCATCGCCAGAAGCACGTTGGAGGTGCCGGTGAACGCCTCGCCGATGCCTTCCTTCAGCGCTTCGACGCACCAGCGCTGCCACAGGAAGGAATGGCGCCGGCGCGTGCCGAAATCGGAGATGCGGATGCCGGGCAGCGCCTTCAGCCGCTCGGTCTTGGCCCACATCTTGGCCTTGGCGCGGGCATAGAGCACATCGAGGGCGAACGGGCCGAACGCCCGCATGGCCGCGCGCGAGCGCAATTC
The DNA here is from genome assembly GCF_003998635.1 of Mesorhizobium sp. M7D.F.Ca.US.004.03.1.1. NCBI lineage: Bacteria > Pseudomonadati > Pseudomonadota > Alphaproteobacteria > Hyphomicrobiales > Phyllobacteriaceae > Mesorhizobium > Mesorhizobium sp. M7D.F.Ca.US.004.03.1.1. Next base: position 2,178 of record NZ_RZQG01000566.1, on the reverse strand, counting down.
GTTGATGATCGCCAGCGCCGGGATTTCCCACAGCGTGGTGTACATCCACGGCCCGCTGAAGGTCAGCTCATACTGGCCGTCGCGCTTCGACAGCTCGTATTCGGGCAGCCGGAAATTCTCCAGCCAGGCGAGGAACTCCGGCTCGAAGATCTGCTTGCGGCCGTAGAAATTATTGCCGCCGAGCCAGATCATCTCCTTCTTGGAGAAGCGCAACGTGCGGGCATGGTCAAGCTGCTCGCGCAGTTCGCCCTCATCGATCTCGTTGGCAAGGCGCACCGAAGTTGTGCGGTTGATCAGCGAGAAGGTGGTGTCGACCTTGGGATACATGCCCCAGATCATCTGCAGCATCAAAAGCTTGTAGAAATCCGTATCGAGCAGGCTGCGCACGATCGGATCGAGCTTCCAGGTGTGGTTGTAGACCCGCCGCGCAATATCGGTCTTAGCCATGTTTCAACACCGCCTTCGCTGCCTGCCATCCACAACCGCGACAGGCCTCATAGCATCGAATTGGCCAAAGCGCTGCCCGGTTTCAGGCTGGCCCGACAAAAAGAAAACCCTGCATGGATTGACGATCACCGACGGTCGCTGGCAAGCACGGGCCGATCTCAGCTTCCGGTCTTCGCGCCGATGACCCTGAGCGCCGGACGCTTGCGGCGGCTGACGATGCGGCCCGCCACCGGTGCGTCGGCGCGGCCGTCATCCCCGGCCTTCTCGGCAAACAGCCAGTCGATGAACACCTGCACGATCGGCGTCGCCCGCATCTCGTTGCGGCAGACGACATAGAAATCGTCGACCGCCGGCACCGACAGGCTGAACGGCGCCACCAGCATGCCCCTGGCCAGCAGCGCGCTTGCCGTCACCGAATCGCCCAACGCCACGCCATGGCCATGCACCGCCGCCTCGGTCGCCATGCGCGCATCGCCAAGGTGATGGCGGCGGCCCCGCTCCAGGTCCAGCGCATCGGCGGCCGCCAGCCAGGTGTGCCATTCGCGGCCGTCGTCGCCATGCAGGAAGACATGGTCGGCAAGGTCCCTGACGCTGCGGATCGGGCGGTTGTTGATCAAGGTCGGGCTGACCACGGGAAACAGTTCGAGGCCCGACCATTTGCGCATCCAGCAATCGGTCCAGCTGCCGTCGCCATAATGCACGCAGACATCGATGGTCGGCGCCCGCAGATCCTTGGGATCGTTGGAAGGGATAAGTGTCAGCCTTATGTCGGGATATTGCGCCATGAAACTGCCGAGCCGCGGTGTCATCCACAGCAACAGCAGCGCGGGCACGCAGGAGACTGAAAGAGTGCCGCTGCTCGCCGGCCTTGTCATGCGCTGGGTGGCGGCTGCGATGCTGTCGAAGGCGGTCGATACCGCCGGCAGCAGTTCGGCGCCGTGCGGTGTCAGCTTGACCCGCTGGCCGACCCGCTCGAAAAGCTTGACGCCGAGCGAGTGCTCGAGCGCCTTGATCTGGTGGCTGATGGCGCCATGCGTGACATTCAGCTCACTGGCCGCCTTGGTCAGCGAGCCATGCCGGGCCGTTGCCTCGAAGGCGCGCAGCGGATTGAGGGGCGGCAGGCGGTTGGTCATGAGCATCCATTGAAGCACGATCCCGAAAAGTGGAGACCGGTTTTCGGATAAGATCGTGCTCAGAGTTGATTGTGAGATTTTCTCACAGAAAACACCCTAACAATATCAATTGATTTTTCAATGCCGCTGCCAGACACTTGAGGCCGGAACAGCATCAAGACGTGAAATCTGCAGGCAGCCAGCGGGACAGCGACCCGGCCGGATGACGGTCAGTTCGCCAGGCATCGCCAACGGCCGCACTGCATCAGCCCGCAGGAGGAGTGCAGATGGGTTACGATCGCGGCAAGCTCGACGCGTTGCGTCGCAAATATGGTGAAAGCCATGGCGGCGAAATGTTCGACCCGAAGTTCCGCAAGGTCGCCGACAAGATATTTTCCAAGAGCGGCACGCGGCTGGCGCCCTATTCCGGCATTCCGACCTTCCTCGCAGCGCCCTACCGCGAAATATCAGCCGACAATCCGGATTTCGGCGATTTGCAGGTGGCGATGATCGGCGTGCCGATGGATCTCGGCGTCACCAACCGGCCAGGCTCGCGTTTCGGGCCGCGCGCTCTGCGCTCCATCGAGCGCATCGGTCCCTACAATCACGTGCTGGAATG
>NZ_RZQG01000565.1:0-3996 GCF_003998635.1 Mesorhizobium sp. M7D.F.Ca.US.004.03.1.1 | reverse complement strand
AATCCAGGCCCTATGGCGTGGATTCAGCCGGCGGCGCGAACGCTTCTTGATGTCAGGCATGATGAGATCCAGCGCATCCGTGGAAATGCCGCCGGAATAGCCGTTCGGCAGCTGCTTGATCAGTTCGGGATCGTCGAGCCCTTGCGAAAAGTCGCCGCCGGAATAAGGGCCGCGCAGGTAGACGCGGCTATCGACGCCTTGCATGCGATCGAGAAACCGGTTTGGCCAACCCCACATCCATTTTGCGATGTTGACGGGGATGAGCAAGGTGCCATTGCGGCAGGCATCTGGAACGTAGCCGCTCCAGCCAATCGCGGCATAGCGCAGGATGCATTGCGTCAGCGACGCGCGGCTTAGCGTATGCATGTCCGGTAGCGCGGCCTTGACCGCGGCAACCGGATTGTCGCCGCCATAGACCGACAGATAGAAGCGTTCGGCAGGCGACAGCGTGGCGAGCCGTGCGGCCAGCTTTTCGCCTTCGCCCGGGTCGTTGCTCTTGACGTTGATGTTGAAGCGGTGGGCCGGGAAATGCGACAGAACCTCATCCAGCGATGGCATCATGCCGATACCCGTCCCGCGAAAGGGAAAACTCTTGCCGCCATCCGCGGTGTAGCCATAGCCGACATCGAGCGTCTTCAACTCGGCCATGGAATGGTTGCGTGTTTCTCCCTTGCCTTCCGTGCGACAATCCAGCGTCCAGTCGTGGAAGACGGCGAACTTGCCGTCCGTCGTCGGGTGGACATCCAGTTCAAGCGCGTCAGCGCCCAGCGCGAAGGCGGCCTCCATCGAGGGGATCGTGTTTTCGAGGTAGGCATGGCGCGGCGGCAACATGCGACTGGCCGTGCAAGTCTCACCCGTTATACCTTCACGTGCGTAGTCCTGAGCAAGGCCGCGATGGGCGAGCACCTCCGGGCTGCCGGCGCGGCTCGACAACAGAGAGGTGTTGTTGAGCCGGATGCCCGCCGCAGCGACAACAATGACGCCGAAGAAGATCGTCCGTTTGCGCATCAGGTGATTTCCGATTCGTCCGTCCTGCGCGGCATCCTGCTTCGCGATTGGACTTTTTGACGGCGACCGAGCGACGATATCGAGATCATGCTCGACATCGCCTGGTCAGCGGCAATGAATCGAAGAGCGTTCTCGACTTACGCCTTGTAGACCACCTGGCGCACGTCGATGTAGCTGGCGCGGAATCCGGCCTCGCAATAGTGCAGGTAGAACTCCCAGAGCTTCTTGAAGCGGTCGTCGAAGCCGAGCGGGACGATCTTCTCCCATGACGCCCAGAACCGGTGGCGCCATTCGGCGAGCGTACGCGCGTAATCGTCCGGAAACACGCGCTCGCGCAGATGGGCAAGGCCGTGATCCTTGCCGAGTGCTTTCAGGATCGACGGCGTCGGCAGCATGCCGCCCGGGAAAACGTAGCGCTGGATGAAATCGGGCCTTGCGCGATACGTATCGTAGGCGGCTTCGTTGATGGTGATGATCTGCAGGCCGGCGGTGCCGCCGGGCCTCAGGCAGGCCTTCATCTTGCCGAAAAACACAGGCCAGTATTTCTCGCCGACCGCCTCGAACATCTCGATCGAGGCGATGCGGTCATAGGTGCCGGTTTCGTCGCGATAGTCCTGCAGCTTGATGTCGACCTTGTCGGCAAGCCCGGCCTTGGCGATACGCGCCTTGGCGAAATCGTGCTGCTCGCGGCTGATCGTCAGCCCGGTCACCCGGCAGCCGATCTCGCGTGCTGCGAATTCGGCGAAGCCGCCCCAGCCACAGCCGATTTCCAGCACGTGGTCCTTCGGACCTATCCCTGTATCCTTCGCCAACGCACGATATTTGGCGGCTTGCGCGCTTTCCAGGTCGTTGGCACCTGTCGTGTAGAGCGCCGAAGAATAGGTCATGCTCGGATCGAGCCATTCCTTGTAGAAGGCGTTACCGAGGTCGTAATGCGCCGAGATGTTGCGCTTCGAGCCGGTGCGCGTGTTCTGGTTGAACCAGTGGCGAATGCGCTGGACGGTATTGATCAGCCAGCTGGTGCCGCCCGCGATACGCTCGCCGACGACCGAATTGACCACGAACAGCTCCAGGAAGCTGGTCACGTCGGGGCTGTCCCAATCGCCGTCCATGTAGGATTCGGCAACGCCGATCGTGCCGCCAGAAAAGGCGCGGCCCGGCAAGCGCCAGTTCTTGAGCACCAGTTCGGCGTCCGGGCCGGGTCCCTTGCCGCCGACGAGGACGGCGCGCCCGTCCGGCATCCTGACCTTGAGCGACCCGCGTGGCAGGTTCATCGCCGCTGACAGCACCATGCGGGCCTTGGCCGGCAGGCCCTTGACGATCTCGGCAAAATTGAATTCGTCCAGCCTGACCGCGTCGCTCAATGCTGCGCCAAAATGTTCCTTGTGTGCCATCTCACGCCCCTGGATTTCCGCGGTGTCGGCGCAAATTGCCGGGCCGCGGTTCTCTTGGATCATTCGCCGGGTTCGAACGCCTTTGCCTCATCACGGGTGCTGACCGGCTGAGTGAAGGGCGGGCTCGAACGAAAAGCGCGCGCTCCTTTTCCCCTGAGCTTCAGCACTTCCCAGTGAATCCCTGCGACAATCTTCCACGTCATGAGGGGGGACTTCAAGAGGCAGGCTGCAAACGGGGCTGTGCCAAGCGGGGTCGCTCTCGCTGGCGTGGATCTGCCTTTTACACAGCAAGGGCCGAACGCGCCAAAAACGCCTATGGCTGCTCCCTTGCTTGTGCGATAGATTTAGCCATGCGTTATGTAGTCGTCATTGCCGCCATCACGTTTTTCCTGATCTGGGACGGCCTATACAATCAGGGCCGGTATCTGGACTCCACGGTAAGGGGTGTCTCGCACGTCGTGCGATCCGTCACCGGCTAGCGTCCATTCGAACGACTGGCAGCCGCGACATCCTTGTCGATTGACGCCACCGTCCTGCCGTCACAAAAGACCCCAGCATTTTGATCGAGGAGGCGGGGTTGATCCGACATATCGTTTTCTTCAGCGCGCGGCGTAAAGAGGATGTCGAGGCCGTGCGCACCGGTCTGTTGGCGCTCGGCAACATCCCCCATTCCAGCCTTTTCGAGGTCACCTTGAACACCAAGGTCGATCCGCTGTCGGATGAGGTCGACGTGGTCGTCTATGCGGAGTTCGCCGATGACGCCGCGCTGGCCGCCTACAAGGCGCACCCGCTCTACGCGCAGACCACCAGCAAGGTCAAACCAATGCGCGAACTGCGTTATTCCGCCGATGTTGTGGCCGGCAGCTGATCGAGGACTGCCCCAGATGATGCCTTTTTTCGGCGTCGGTGAACTGGTGAGGCGAACTGGCCGGGATTGCGATCATGTCTTGAACCGGTTTGCGGAATGATGCACATCGCGCCTGCATGACCCGAACCACTGGCACTCATCCGCTCGATCACCTGGTGCTGCCGACGCAGAGCCTTGAGGTGGCGCGAGCCCGGCTCGCCGCGCTTGGCTTCGTCGTTGCCCCGACCGGCATCCATCCCTTCGGAACCGAAAACTGCTGTGTGTTCCTCGCCGATGGCGCCTATCTGGAGCCGCTGGCGATCGGTGATGAACGGGCCGCGACGCAGGCCATTGCAGAGAGCAATGTGTTCGTCACGCGCGACCGCATCTATCGCGAGAGCAACGGCGATGAGGGCTTTTCGGCGATGGTCCTTGCAACCGGCAACGTCGACGCCGACCATGCGCGCTACCTCGAAGCAGGCATCTCGGCGGGCGACATGCTGAGCTTCTCGCGCGCCTTCACGGACACGGCGGGCAAAAGCGACATCGCATCGTTCAAGCTCGCCTTCGCGGCCGGAGCCGAAGCCACGGACGCCTTCCTGTTTGCCTGCGAGCGGGTCAACGCGCCTGATGTGGACCGCACGGCTTTGCAGGCCCACGCCAACGGCGCCACCGGAATTGTCGAGATCGTTGCGGTCAGCGATGCGCCTGGAGAACAGCATCGGCTGATTTCCGTGGCGGTAGACG
>NZ_RZQG01000564.1:0-4014 GCF_003998635.1 Mesorhizobium sp. M7D.F.Ca.US.004.03.1.1 | reverse complement strand
ATGATGCTGGAAGCGCAGGCGATCGGCGAAAGCCTCGGCGTGCGTTTTCCGATCGGGGTCGACCGGCGCATCAAGGGCGCCGGCGATGTCGGCGAACACAAGACCTCGATGCTGCAGGATCTGGAGCGCGGCCGGCCGATGGAAATCGACGCGCTGGTGAGCGCGGTGCAGGAACTTGGCCGGCTAACGGACAGACCGACGCCGACCATCGATGCCGTGCTGGCACTGGTGCGCCGACTGGCGGTGGAGCGCGGGTGTTATGGGTGAGGGCGCGGCGGTCTAAACCTTGAAGCGCCTGCTCTGCCTCGGTGGTTCGCAGTGGCGGCTTAGATTGGCGGCATCCGCTGCAAGGGGCTGACGACCACTTTCGCGGGCGACGGGATGGCGTGGGCGCGGCGGCGCAATTCCGGTTCAGTTCCGAAGTGCAAGTGGCCTTTGTGCTGCGTCCACTTAGTCCCGCAGGCCCCGAGTTTATCCATGGAATCGGCTGGACGGCCAGCGGCTCCAGATTTCCGCATGCGGCGAGGTCATTCACGTCATTTAGTGAGGCTTTGCTTTAGTAAGAGGAAGCTAATTAAATAGATTTCCTGTCGTACAGACGCCACAGACTTCATTTTACTGATCAACGTTAGCTTTTTGGTAGTCCTCAAGACTATAAGTGTCTTGCGGGCTAATAATTTTCGTGCTGCCTTCGGCGCATTCGGGGAATCAGGGGAACGAGGCATGGCGGGACGAATTCGCGCGCGCGGCGGGCTTTTGGCCGGAGGGAGCAGGCGCCTTCTGGCGGGCGCTTCCCTGGCCGTTCTGGTTGTTGTCGGACTGGCGCCGCGCCCGGCGATGGCGGGCAACTACGTCGCCAACGACGATGCCTCGCTTCGCGCCGCGATCATTGCCGCGAACGCCGACGCCGACCCCAATGCGACGATCACGCTGACAAGCAGCTTCTCCGTATCTGCATCGAATCTTCCGGCCGCCGCCAAGCCTATCACGATCGACACGCAGAGCTTCACCCTCAAGGGGGTTGATAATTCCGCAGGGGCTGGGGGCCGGATTACGTTTGCGGGACCGGGCAGCATTGAAACTTTGGCCGGCACGTTCTCCGGCGGCAATGCCGGCGCGTCCGTCAACGTCAATGGTGCGATCGGCGTCCTTATAAATACTCAGGCGTCGGTCATCAACAATGGCTCGATCACAGGCGGAACAGGTGGGGGAATAGGAGGCACTGGCGGCGTCGGCGTCGTGGTGCAGAATCAATCGACGCTGATCAACAACGGCACGATCTCGGGCGGAAATGCTGCCGATGGTTCCATAGGAGGTGGCGTCCAAGTCGTAACCCAATCATCCCTGACGAACAACGGCCTCATCCTGGGCGGCGTCGATATCGGCCACCCTACGGGGAACAACACGCTTATAAACCACGGAACGATCCGAGGCAGTTCCAGCGGTCGCGCAGCAATTGTTAGCCGAGGAGGCGTCAATCCGATCGTCAATACCGGGATTCTTGAGGGGGGAGCCGGTGCGGCGGCGGTGACGACCAATGGGGCCACGGTGAACGTGAGCCTCATCAACAGCGGCACGATCCGGGCCGGCGCCGGTCAGGCCAATGCGATCGCCTGGAACGTTACGCCGACGACGGGCTCGATGACACTCGAGCTGCAGGCCGGCTCGGTGATCGAAGGCAATGTCGTCGCGAACGCGACCCAGGCGACCGACACGTTGCGGCTCGGCGGTAATACCGACAGCACGTTCGATATCTCCTCTATTGGTGCGGCGGCGCAATACCGGAACTTCGACACCTTCCAGAAGACCGGCACCAGCACCTGGTCGCTGACCGGCGCCGGCACGGCAACCACCAACTGGGACATCCAGCAAGGCACGCTGCAGCTGGGCAATGGCGGTACCAGCGGCTCGATCATCGGCGACGTCACCGACAATGGCACGCTCGCCTTCAACCGCAGCAATGCGCTGACCTACAATGGGGTCATCAGCGGCACGGGATCGGTGAGCCAGATCGGCACCGGAACGACGATCCTCACCGGCGCAAACGACTATAGCGGCGCCACCACGGTCGATAGCGGCAAGCTTGTCGTCGAGGGATCGCTCGGCAACACTCAGACGACGGTCAACAGCGGCGGCACGCTGGGCGGCTCCGGCTCGATCGGCGGCGCGGTGATCGTCGCCGATGGCGGCGTGCTGGCGCCGGGCTCCAGCCCCGGCACGCTGACGGTCGGGTCGCTTGCCCTGAGCTCCGGCTCGATCCTCGACTACGAGCTCGGCCAGGCCGGCATTGTCGGCGGCGGCGTCAACGACCTGATCGTGGTGACCGGCGCCCTGACGCTGGACGGCAGCCTCGACATCACCGACGTCGGCGGCTTCGGCCCGGGCGTCTACCGGCTGATCAATTATGGCGGCGCGCTCACCGACAATGGTCTCGAATTCGGCAATCTGCCGGTCGGCGTCACGGCGGCCGACCTGACGGTGCAGACCTCCGTCGCCAACCAAGTCAATCTGATCAGCAGCGTCGGCAATAACCTGTTGTTCTGGGACGGCGACGCGGCCGGCAACGCCAACAACGATCTGGTCGACGGCGGCAACGGCACCTGGACGGCGACGAGCCCGAACTGGACGACGAGCACCGGCCTGGTCAACGGAGCCATGAAGCCGCAGCCCGGCTTCGCCGTCTTCCAGACGCTCGGCGGCACCGTCATCGCCGACGACGGCGCTGGCGCGCTGGAGGTTACCGGCATGCAGTTCGCCGCCGATGGCTACCGCATCGAAGGCGACGCCATCACGCTGGCCGGCGCTGGCGGCGAGAGCATCATCCGGGTCGGTGACGGCACGGTGGCCGGAGCAGGCTATACCGCCACCATCGCCTCCGTGCTGACCGGGGCGAGCAGCCTCACCAAGACCGATGCGGGCACGCTGGTGCTTTCGGGCGCAAACACCTACACCGGCGGTACCAACGTCTCCGGCGGCGTGCTTTCGGTTGCGGCCGATAACAATCTCGGCGACGCCGCCGGCGGCCTGACGCTTTCCGGCGGCACGCTGCGCAACACCGCCGCCTTCTCCTCGGCGCGCGACGTCACGCTTTTGGCGGCCGGCGGCACCTTCGACACCGCAGCCAACCTAACCCTTTCCGGCGTGATCTCGGGTGCCGGCAGCCTCGCCAAGACAGGCTCCGGCACGCTAACCCTCACCGGAACGAACAGCTATGGCGGCAACACGCTGGTGGACGCCGGCACGCTGATCGGCAATGCGGCTTCGATCCGTGGCGACATCGGCAATGCCGGCACTGTCGTGTTCGACCAGGCGGCGGATGCCAGCTTTGCCGGCGATATCTCCGGCACCGGCACGATGGTGAAGGACGGCGCCGGCGCGCTGACGCTGACCGGCACCTCGCTGCTCGACTGGACCATCGATCAGGGTGGCCTCGTCTCGGCGGCCGAGCGCTTCGGCGGCGATGTCGCGATCGGCGCGGGGACCTCCTTCACCTTCGATGAGGCGGCCAATGCGAGCTATGCCGGGGTGCTCTCGGGCGCCGGCGCTTTCGTCAAGGACGGACTGGGCACGGTGGTGCTCGCCTCGGGCAACTCAGGCTTCACGGGCGCCACTTCGGTCAGCGGCGGCACGCTTGCCGCGGGCGCGGCCAACGCGTTCAGTTCCTCCTCGCAGTTCTCGGTCGCCTCGGGCGCCACGCTCGATCTTGCTGGCACCTCCCAGACGCTTGCCGGGCTGACCAATGCCGGAACGGTGCGCATCGCCGGCGGCGGTCTCGGCAACACGCTGACCATCAGCGGCGATTATGTCGGCAATGGCGGCACATTCGTCCTCAACACAGCGCTTGGTGGCGACGGCTCGGCGACCGACATGCTGGTGATCGCCGGCGGCTCGTCGGGGACGGGCACGCTCGAGGTCGCCAATTTCGGCGGCGCGGGAGATCAAACGGCCGAAGGCATCAAGATCGTCGACGTCGGCGGCATCTCGAACGGCAGCTTCGCGCTCAAGGGCGACTAC